>DAINNP010000032.1:0-14529 GCA_036735785.1 Rhodoferax sp.
CGCGCATGCTGACTGCAACCACGCCGCTCGCGCGGGCGCGGAGTCGTGCACAAGGAGTCATCGGGCAAATTCGCCGATTGTTCGTGAGCCATGCGGGCAGCGATTTTGCGGGTGCTGAACACCAGCCACCATCACCCGCCTTAGCAGCTGCCATAGCCTATCAACCTGGCATGGCGGGAGGCTATGCGCCCGGTGGTACCCAATTTGAAGATTACAGCCCTGCAGGGGTAGCACGGGTCGCAGGCGATTTGCGTCAGAAAACCCAGGAACTCAAAAAGAAAGCGGAAACCAAGGGGGAGAAAGCCACGATTGAGATCGTAGCCCTCATGTTCCAGGCAATCCTGGCGGAGGAACGCATTCCGACGGGCATACGTGTCTGGTTTGCACGCCTGCAAATGCCTGTATTGCGAGTCGCTTTGGAGGATGCGGATTTCTTCGGCACCGCCACACACCCTGCCCGGATGTTGATAGATCGCATGGGTTCCTGTGTCATGGGTTTTGATGCTGTGGGCGTTCATGGCAGTGCGATGGAGGCTGAGATCAAACGGATCGTGCAAGTCATCGAGCAATACCCCGAAACCGGCAAGAAGGTCTACCAGATCGTTTTTGACGAGTTCCAAAAATTCCTTGCCAAGTTTTTGACTGAAAAGGGCCCGGCCCAAAAAGTGGTCGGAGTTGCCCAGCAGGTTGAGCAGAAAGAGACACTGGCGATCCAATACACCATCGAGATGCGCAACATGTTGAAAGACATGCCTGTGCGTGACGAGATCCGTGAATTTTTGTTCAAAGTCTGGTCAGAGGTATTAGCTGTAGCCGCAGTTCGCAAGGGGCCGCAGCATGCAGATACGCTGGTTTTGAAAAAAACGGCGACGGATTTGGTGTGGGCGGCCAGTGCCAAGCCGGACCGCAACGACAGGGCTCGTGTCATCCAGGATTTGCCGAATCTTTTGCTGCGCTTGCGCTCCGGCATGACCTTGCTGGCCATGGCTCCGTCTGAGCAAGAGGCGAATGTGAAGCGAATCAGCGATACCCTCGCCGACGCATTCATGTCGAAAACCCAAGCGATACCGCAGGCGCAAATTGATGCGATGGCGCAGCGCCTTGGTCACCTTGAGGATTTTGTCTCCGAGGATGGCATGGGCGATTTGCCGCTGGATGCCGAAAGCATCGAGATGATGCTTGGCATCGATGCCTCAGCGATTGAGGTGGTGGTGAATGGAGGCTCCAAACCCACCGCTGCCATGCTGGCTTGGGCACATGAGTTGCAGATTGGTAGTTGGTACACCCTTGACCACAACCATCAGATCATCCAGGTTCAGTTCGCTTGGCGCAGCGACAAAAAGCACCTCAATTTGTTTGCTTCCACTGCCGGCAAGAGTTTCCTGATCCAAGGCGGACGGTTGGCTGCCTACTTGCAGGCGGGTCTTCTGTTGCCTCAAGAAGAGGAGGCGCTGACGGTCCGGGCCACCCGTGATGCGTTAGCGAAATTGGAAGCCAATCCGGAGCGATTACTCGCTTGAGTTTTCGGTAGGTCGCTCAGTGAATCGTGCGTGTCTCGTGCGTTTCGCACAGCTCATCTAGTGCGAGTGCGTCCGGCTCCTGGCCGAAGCTCCAAAATACCATCAGGATGATGATCTTCAATTCATCCAGTGATACGGGGCCCTCTTGCACCGCCATTGCGCGTTCCAACACCACTTCGCGGATATGGGCGGGTGTGATCCCCGCATGATCCAAAAAGTGAAGGTAGCCAATGCATTCGGGCTTCAAATGGTTCTGCTCCCGTGGCGAGTAGATACGCATGCTGTCGGTCGTCGGTAAATGAAAGCCCGCAGCCGGTAGGACGGTCGGGGTCGCGGCTACTGCCGGTTTGGCAAAACGAGCGGCGTTGCCAAGGCCTGTGAGCCAATCCAGTGCGTCAGCGATTTCTTCGGGGTCGAACCCCACACCGCTGAGTTTGCGTTGCAGATGCGCCGGTTCCGGGCAGCTGTCTTCCGCATAAAAGTTTTCGTACACAAAGGCGAGGACTTCAAACATGGAAGCCAATATATCGCACAAAAAACCGAGTTCCTGACGTGGCCAGAACTGCCCCCTATTTCCTCAGATTGAACCGTTGGAAGTGTTTTTCAGGCACGGCCGAGTTGCTGGAACTTGCCTCCCGGCAAGCGTGCAACCCAGCCGCCGAGCTCGAGTCCCATCAGCAGCGCCTGCAAGGTGGGTGTGTCCATCCCGCTGCGCTGCTGCAGGCTATCGAGCGTGGTCGGTTCAAAGCCCAGGGCATTGAGCAGACCCGTTTCCAGCGAAGAAAGCCCCTCCATTGAAGTGCCGCTTTCCCGGCTGTCGGAAGGCCCTTCGAACACGGGCACGCGAACGCCAGAAGCGCCAGGAAGTTCGTCGAGGATGTCTTGTGCGCACTCGACCAACTTGGCCCCCTGCTTAATCAGCGCATGACAACCCCGGGCCTGTGTGGAGTGGATGGAGCCTGGAATTGCGAACACGTCTTTGCCTTGCTCTACTGCCAATCGAGCCGTGATCAGTGAGCCCGATTTCAAGGCCGCCTCTACAACCAGTGTGGCCTTGCACAAGCCCGAAATAATACGGTTGCGCTTGGGGAAGTTTGCTGAGAGCGGTGCGGACCCCAGGGGATACTCGCTGAGGAGAACCCCGTTTTCTGCGATATGGTGGGCAAGCTCAAAATGTGCTCTGGGGTAGACCCGATCTAAACCTGTCCCCACCACGGCCACGGTACCCCAGGCTGGCCCCGCATAGCCTGCAAGCGCGCCCTCGTGGGCAGCGCCATCAATCCCCAACGCTAGTCCGGAAACGACGGTGATGCCCGACTGCCCGAGTGCTTCCGAAAATTGCCGGGAGTTTTGCACGCCCTGAGGCGTTGGGTTCCGGCTGCCCACCACCGCCACCCCGGTCCGGGCACATTCCTGAAAACCTTCTATGAGCTTGTCGACACGCCCCAGCGCGTAGAGCATTAGCGGAGGGTCCTCGGTGTCCAACAAGGCCTGCGGGTAGGCGCTATCGCCCAGTGTGATGATGCGCCGTTGGCTCGGGGCTTGGCTCAGCCACTCTTCCGTGCGCAAGACAAGGGCATCCAAGCCTTCCGGTACGAGGCACAGCGAACCCGCTTGGCGAATCGTGACGCACGCACGCAGCGCTGACTCACTGGCTTCAAAGATTGCTTGCGGCAGACCGAAGTGTTGCAAGAGACTTCGTGCAGTGACATCACCCACGCCATCCGTGAGCCCCAAGCGCAGCCATGCGCGCAGTTCAATCGACTCCACAGTTCCTGCCTTGCCGCGGATCAGCGGGGGTTGATCAGGCGGTCGCCGATCCGAACGGAGTCACTGATCTCCAGAATCAGCGCATACGACACCCGTTCGTAGGAACTGAACACCATCAGAATGCCATTGCGTTCGTCTGGCAATTTCATGAGCGGACGGCTCGGGTCAGATTTATCCACCATCCGCGCTCCATCCTTCTGGATAGCCAGCACGTGTCCGGACTCAATGCCATCACGTTTGCCCAAGCTGATAGCCACGACTTGATTCTGGGAGGCATTCACAATGGATGTGCTCCCATAGACCGACACAATGCGGCCGTTGACGCGCGCTTCCGGGGCACGCGGCGTGTAGCTGGTGAATTGCTTGGGTGGTTCGGGAATCAGCCGATCTCCCACGCGCATCTCTTCCTTGGCGGACACGATATCGATGGTGGCGGGCACCACCGCGCTTAGCACCTTTCCATCGGAGCCGTTGACCTCGGACGTGCTTTCACTCCGTGCAAGAACCGCCTTCCCGACGTACTGCGCCTCATAGGCCAGCACCTCGCCAGTGCCGGGATCTTTAAGAGGCTTGGCATTGCGGAACACGCGGAACAGTTGTTCCTTGTTTTGGTTGTCCAGCAGGGGCGTTTCGGTGCCGCGGGCGTAGGCCCGGTCCCCGCGTCCCAGCAGCACCCGCTCTTCTTGCGTCGCCACAATACGGGCTGCGCCCTCCAGACCTGCCTCATCAACGATCATCGGCTCTGCCAAAAACGCCTCAATCACACTGGTGCGAAGTGTGGGGAGCGCAAAGTCAGGCAAATTCTCAGAGCGGGTGCGCGGGCTGAGCCGCACGGTGTCCGGTGCACTGTTCGCTGTGCCGACGGCATTGGCGAGCCTCAAGGTGGCAACGCCGTTGTTCCGCTCCAGCAGCAAAATCTGGCCCGGGAAGATGCGATGAGGGTTCTTGATGTCCTCAAGGTTCATGCCCCAGAGCTCCGGCCAGCGCCAAGGGCTCTTCAAAAAGAGGGTCGAGATGCCCCATAGCGTGTCGCCGCTCTTGATGGTGTAACGATCGGGCGCATTGGCGGCCAATTCGCTCAAGGGCACACCCTTTTGCGCCACTGCAGCGGCGGTCTGGCGCTGTTCGCTGGTAATCGGGAAACTTTGCGCCCCTACGCTTGCGCTTGTCAGCGCCCCAGCCAGAGCAGCTACAGCGGCCAAGGCCAAGCGGGATTTCGCCATCAGGTGTGTCGTCATAGGGTGCAAATCAGGGTCTAAACTTGATAATTTACGCGCGATTTTGCGCTCAAGCCCTTGATTCAGCAACGATTTTGGGCTGCCCGTAATGCAAGCAAGCGTAAAAGTGGCGAAAATACCCACATCTCCAAGGCAGCATTCATGGCTCTACTTCCCATCCTTTGTTTTCCCGATCCCCGTTTGCACACGGTGGCCCAACCCGTAAGCGCTGTCGATGACCGCATCCGCGCACTGACCCGGGACATGCTCGAAACCATGTACGACGCCAGTGGCATCGGCCTGGCTGCCAGCCAGATCGATGTTCATGAACGTGTCATCGTGATTGATGTGTCGGAAGACCGCGACCAACCTATGGTGTTGATCAACCCCGAATTGGTCTGGACCAGCCCGGAAACCCACCTGAATGAAGAGGGCTGCCTCTCCGTGCCGGGCATTTACGATGGCGTGACGCGGTTTAACGCGGTCCACTGCAAGGCCTTGGATGCAGACGGCAAAAGCCGGGTGATCGAGGCAGACGGTTTGCTGGCGGTTTGCATCCAGCACGAAATGGATCACCTGATGGGCAAAGTGTTCGTCGAGTATCTGTCGCCGCTCAAGCGCAACCGGATCAAAACCAAGATGCTCAAGGCCAAGCGCGAGGAAGCGCGCTAAGTGCCGGCACCGTTCACGCCGCTTCGGGTCATATTTGCTGGCACCCCTGAATTCGCCCGGCTCGCTTTGGCAGAGCTCCATGCCGCCGGCCACACCATCGCGCTGGTGTTGAGCCAGCCCGACCGGCCTGCGGGGCGGGGCATGAAGTTGCAGGCCTCGGCGGTCAAGCAATATGCGGTGGAACACCAAATCCCTGTCGCCCAACCACGCAGCTTGCGCTTGGACGGCAAGTATCCGGACGATGCCGGTTTGGCCCGCACGGCGATTGCCGACGCGCAAGCGGATGTCATGGTGGTAGCTGCCTATGGGCTGATATTGCCCCAGTGGGTGCTTGACGACATGGCCGCCCCCCATGCCGATGGACGGCCCCGCTATGGCTGCCTGAATATCCACGGCTCCTTGCTCCCGCGTTGGCGGGGGGCAGCGCCTATCCACCGGGCGATCGAGTCCGGCGATACCCAAACCGGCGTCACCATCATGCAAATGGATGTGGGCCTGGATACCGGCGACATGTTGCTCAAAGAGGCGCTCCCGATTGCCGATAGCGACACCACCTCGACCTTGCACGACAAGGTGGCCGCGCTAGGCGCGCGCATGGTGGTGCAAGCCTTGGCCGATGCTGCACAGGGCGTTTTGCAGCCGGTGGCGCAGCCTGCTGAGGGAGTGACTTACGCCCACAAAATCGACAAAGACGAAGCGCCTATTCGGTGGGCCGACGACGCTGCTGCCATCGTGCGGCGCATTCGGGCCTTCAACCCATTTCCCGGTGCGAGCACCGTGTTGGATGGCGAGGTGATCAAGGTCTGGGCTGCGCAAGCCCGTGCGACGGGAACAGCGGCTCCTTTTGGACAAATTGTCGCTGTAGCGCCCGAGGGTATTGCGGTGGCTGCTATGAATTCTGTAGTGCTGTTGACGGAGTTGCAGCGCCCCGGGGGCAAGCGCCTCCCGGTGGCTGACTTTTTGCGCGGCATGCCCTTGCAGGTCGGCCAGCGCTTCGATGTGCCGCCGCTGTAAGGGCTGGCTCATCCATGTTTTTTCTGCGGGAAAACTACCGCCACCCTGAGTTTCGCAAAGGCTTTCGCGACATGGCCGGCGTGGCCCCCGGCATTGCCGCGTGGGGCTTGATGACGGGCGTGGCCATGGTGAAGTCTGGATTGAGCGTCAGCGAAGCCTTGTTGATGGCGCTCACCGTGTTTGCCGGCAGCTCGCAACTCGCGGCCATGCCGCTGATTCAAGCCGGTGCGCCGGTCTGGGTGATTTTGGCGACCGGCTTCTGTGTGAACTTGCGCTTTGTGGTGTTCAGTGCGCATTTGCGGCCGTACCTGATGCACCTGCCGCGTTGGCAGCGACTGGTCACCGGCTACTTGTCTGCCGATTTGACCTATGTGCTGTTCACCCAGCGCTACCCGCAGCCGGGCGAGGGGGAGGCAGCCCGGCGTGCCCAAATGGCGTATCTGGCGGGCAACGGTGGTATCAATTGGGCCAGCTGGGTGAGCAGCAGCGTGGTCGGGGTGGTGCTGGCTAATTTTGTTCCCACGGCGTGGGGCTTGGGGTTTGCGGGCATCTTGGCACTGGTCGGCATGTTGGCTTCGTTGGCCAGCAGCCGCATGCGTTGGGTGTCGGCCGGCGTTGCCGGTTCGGCTGCGGTGGCGGCTTTTGCTTTGCCCCTCAAACTCAATATTCTGGTGGCGATTGCTGCTGCGGTGGCGGTTTGCCTGTTGCTGGAGTCACGGCTCGCACCCCTTAAGCCGGAGGAGGCTGCGGGATGAGTCTCTTTGAAAGCACAGATGTCTGGACCCTGCTGACGATCGTCGGGCTGGCGTGCGTCACGGTGGTTGCGCGCTCTTTCTTTTTCATCCTCGACAGGCACTGGGAGCTGCCGACATGGGCGCAGCGCGGCTTGCAATATGCGCCCATCGCCGCCTTGGCAGCCGTGATCGTGCCGGAGATCGTGATGGTTCAGGGCCAGATGATTCACACGCTCAAAGACGCGCGCCTGTATGCGGTCGCCGCGGGTTTGGCGTATTTTTTCTGGCGGCGTGGACGGGGGCAGGCCGTGCTGGGCACCATCATGTCCGGCATGGCGGTGTATCTGCCGCTGCATATCGGCTGGGGCTGGTAAGCGCTGCACCGTACCGGGTAGGGAACCCGCACACCGGTAGTGCGCTTCTACAATGCGCGCAGTGACAGCGCTGCGCGGCTGCCGAACCGGTTTTTCAATTAACTATCCCGAGGTTTTTTCATGCAAGTGATCCGCTTTTCTGATCTGGTCGCCCAAGGCCAGGTGGCCGGCAAACGTGTTTTCATCCGTGCCGATTTGAATGTGCCTCAAGACGATGCCGGTCACATCACCGAAGACACCCGCATCCGCGCCAGCATTCCGTGCATCGAGATGGCGCTGAATGCCGGAGCCGCCGTGATGGTGACCAGCCACTTGGGACGCCCCACTGAGGGCGAGTTCAAGCCCGAAGACTCTTTGGCCCCTGTGGCCAAGCGCATGGGCGAGCTGATGGGCCGCGAGATTCCGGTGTTGGCCAATTGGACCGACGGCGTGACGGTTGCACCCGGCCAGCTGGTGATGCTGGAAAACTGCCGCGTCAACAAGGGCGAGAAAAAGAACAACGAAGAACTCGCCAAGAAAATGGCCGCTCTGTGCGACATCTTTGTGCACGACGCGTTTGGTACAGCCCACCGCGCGGAAGCTTCCACTTACGGTATCGCCCAATTCGCGCCGGTGGCGTGTGCAGGCCCCTTGCTGGCCGCGGAAATGGATGCGATCAGCAAAGCCCTGCTGGCGCCCAAGCGCCCGCTGGTGGCCATCGTGGCGGGTTCCAAGGTGTCCACCAAGCTCACCATTTTGAAGAGCTTGGCCGACAACGTGGACCAGTTGATTGTGGGCGGCGGTATCGCGAATACCTTCATGCTGGCGGCCGGCTTGAAAATCGGCAAGAGCTTGGCTGAGCCCGATTTGTTGGCAGAGGCCACAGCAGTGATCGAGGCCATGAAAGCGCGCGGTGCCGCAGTGCCTATCCCGACGGACGTGGTCACTGCCAAAACCTTTGCCGCGGACGCGCCCGCCACCATCAAGGCGGCCACTGATGTGGCGGATGACGACCTGATTCTGGATATCGGCCCCCAGACGGCCCAGGCGTTGGCTGAGCAACTCAAGAAGGCCGGCACCATTGTGTGGAACGGCCCGGTAGGCGTGTTCGAATTCCCGGCTTTTGAGAACGGCACCAAGGTGATTGCCCACGCCATCGCTGAAAGCAGCGCCTTCAGCATTGCCGGCGGTGGCGACACGCTGGCTGCGATTGCCAAGTACGGCATCGAAAAACAAGTGGGTTACATCTCTACCGGTGGCGGTGCGTTCCTCGAAGTGCTGGAAGGCAAAACCCTGCCGGCTTTCGAGATTTTGGGCAAGCGTGCCGCGGGTTGATTTGCTATTATTTTAATAGCTAGGGGCGCACGTTCTATGAGCGCTAAGGGCACTTCCGGCATTCAGCTGGCAGTGCCTTTTTTTTATGGGCGTGTTCGCGCTCAGGTTGCCGGCTGGGTTGCGCCGTCGAGCTGCAGGGCTCGGATCTGCCCGGTCCCTGCTTTTTTGGCGTGTTGGAGTTGCTCGCTGGCGGCCTGTAAAAACGCCTCCCAAGTCACAGGCGCGGCCTGCAAGCGGGTCACCAGTCCGAGGCTGATTGTGACCAGTCGTCCTGTGGACTGATCGGGCTTGAGCCCCACGAGCTCGCGCACACGTTGCTCCATATGGTTCGCAAGCTTGCGCGCGTGTGTGGGCGAGGTGTCTGGCAACAGGCAGGCGAATTCTTCTCCCGCAAAACGGGCTACTACATCGGCCGGGCGGCGTAACACCGCTTTGAGCGCTAACGCAATCGTACGCAAGCAGTCATCTCCGGCTTGATGGCCGTAGCGGGTGTTGTAGGCCTCGAAGTGGTCCACATCCACCAGAATCAAAGAGAGCGATTGGCCGCTGCGGGTCGAGCGCGCCCACTCCGAGGCGAGCTGTTGATCAAAATAGCGGCGATTGAACACCCCAGACAAGCCATCGAGCAGCACCAGTTTCTTCAGCATGTCTGCCTGGAACTTGAGTGTGAGCTGGGTGTGAACCCGTGCTTTGACCACTGCCGGGTTGATCGGTTTGGTAATAAAGTCCACAGCACCCAGGCTCAGGCCGTGGGTTTCCTGGCCGGGGTCTGAGCGGGCGGTCACAAAAATGATGGGGAGCGCAGCCGTCTGCGGGTCGGCTTTCAGGGCTTTGCACACGGTGAAGCCATCCATGCCCGGCATCAATACATCCAGCAGCACCAGGTCGGGCGGGTCGCTGCGGCACAGCGCCAAAGCCTGTTCACCGCTGGTCGCCATGTAGACCTGGTAATCCGCAGACAGCGTGTGCATCAGCAACTGCAGGTGCACAGGCTGGTCATCGACCACCAGAAGCTTGGGCTTGCCGTGGGTGCTGTCCAGCAAGGCGGCAGTGTGTGAGGCAGCGGCATTCATGGTGCGGGCGATGAACTAATGAGCGGCAAAGCTGGTGATTCCACCATGACCCGTAACTCGCCGGCCCCCGTAGATACCCGCCACTGTGCGATCTTGTCCCTTGCATGTAACCAAGGTACATACAAGCGTGTAAAAATAGGTAACTACCTCTAGGAGACAGACATATGCCGCGCCGCGCCACCAAAATTGTTGCCACCCTCGGACCCGCCTCCAGCGATGCCGCCATTCTGGAGCAGATGATCCGTGCCGGTGTGAACGTGGTCCGGCTGAATTTCAGCCACGGCAAGGCGCAAGACCATATCGATCGCGCCCGTCTGGTGCGCGAAGCGGCGCAGCGCGCAGGGCGCGAAGTAGCCATCATGGCCGACCTGCAAGGCCCCAAAATTCGCGTCGGCAAGTTTGCCGAAGGCAAGGTGTTTCTGGAGCAAGGTCAGAAATTTGTGCTGGATGCAGGCCGCACCGAGCTGGGCGATATCGACGCCGTGGGCCTCGATTACAAATCTCTGCCCAGCGAAGTCAAAGCCGGCGACGTGCTCTTGCTCAATGACGGGTTGATTGTCATTACGGTGGATGTCGTGGTCGGTGACCAGGTGCACACCACGGTCAAGCTGGGCGGCGAACTGTCCAACAACAAGGGCATCAACAAACAAGGCGGTGGCCTGACCGCGCCCGCGCTGACCGGCAAAGACATGGAAGACATCCGCACTGCGATGAGCTTCCAGGCCGACTACGTGGCTGTGAGCTTCCCCAAAAACGCCACCGACATGGAAATGGCGCGCCAGCTCTGTAACGTGGCCGCCGCCGAGTACAACCACAAGCCCGGCCTGATTGCCAAGATCGAGCGTGCTGAAGCCATTCCCAAGCTCGAAGAAATTCTGCTGGCATCGGACGGCATCATGGTGGCCCGTGGTGACCTGGCCGTGGAGGTGGGTAACGCAGCTGTCCCCGCGCTGCAAAAGCGCATGATCAAGATGGCCCGCGAGCACGACAAAGTGGTCATCACTGCGACCCAGATGATGGAATCCATGATTACCAACCCCGTGCCGACCCGTGCGGAAGTGAGCGACGTGGCCAACGCGGTGCTGGACGGCACCGACGCCGTCATGTTGTCTGCGGAAACCGCAGCCGGCAAGTACCCGCTGGAAACTGTGATCGAAATGGCCAAGATTTGCTTGGCTGCCGAAAGCAGTGAAATGGTCAAGCTCGATGCGGACTTCACCGGCAAGACCTTCACCCGTATTGACCAGTCCATCGCCATGGGCGCTTTGTTCACCGCTCACCACTTGGGCGCCAAAGCCATCGTGGCCATGACCGACAGTGGTAGCACCGCCTTGTGGATGAGTCGCCACTTGATTCATGTGCCGATCTACGCACTCACGCCCAAAGTCAGCACCCAACGCAAAATGACGTTGTACCGCAATGTGCGCCCCCTGCTGATGGGCACCAGCGCAGACCGCGATACCGCCTTGTTGGATGCGGAAAAGCATCTCAAGACCCGCAGCATTGTGCAAAAGGGCGACATCTACGCCATCACCTGCGGAGAGCCGATGGGTGCACCGGGCGGTACGAATATGTTGAAAATTTGTGCGGTCAGCTAAGCTGAAGGTGCCGAAGAAAAAAGGGGGCTGAGGCTCCCTTTTTTTATGCCGCCAAGTCAAAGTGGCGGGGGTTAACCCTTGGCGAGTAGAATCCGGCAACGGTAAAAGTTACCAAGCGGTTACCAAGTCGGGCCGTTGACGGATTTTTAACTTCCTGGGGATAGAAAAATGGCACTCGTTTCGATGCGCGAGCTTCTGGACCACGCGGCAACGCATAACTATGCGATTCCAGCGTTTAACGTCAACAACCTGGAGCAAGTCCAGGCCATCATGGAGGCGGCCAAGGAAACCGGTGCCCCCGTGATCATGCAGGCCAGCGCCGGCGCCCGCAAATATGCCGGCGAGCACTTTCTCAAGCACCTGATCCAGGCGGCTGTTGAGAGCTACCCCACCATTCCGGTGGTGATGCACCAAGACCATGGCCAAAGCCCCGCGGTATGCCAGGGCGCAATCGACCTGGGCTTCAGCTCGGTGATGATGGACGGCTCTTTGGAAGCCGACGGCAAAACCATCGCCAGCTTTGAATACAACGTCGAAGTCACCCGCAAGGTGGTGGACATGGCCCACAAGTTGGGTGTGACCGTGGAAGGCGAGTTGGGCTGCCTCGGCTCCCTGGAGACCATGAAGGGCGACAAGGAAGACGGCCACGGCACGGACGCTGTCATGACCCGTGAACAGCTCCTCACTGACCCTGAAGAAGCCGCTGAATTTGTCAAACGCACCCAGTTGGACGCTTTGGCCATTGCCATCGGCACCAGCCACGGCGCCTACAAGTTCACCCGCCAACCCACAGGCGACATTTTGGCGATTGAGCGCATCAAGGAAATCCACGCCCGCATTCCCAACACCCACTTGGTGATGCACGGATCGAGCGCAGTGCCGCAAGAGTTGCTGGCCGCCATCAATCAATACGGCGGCAAGATGGCCCAGACTTGGGGCGTGCCAGTGGAAGAGGTGCAGCGCGCCATTCAATTCGGCGTGCGCAAAGTCAATATCGACACCGATATCCGCATGGCCATGACTGCTGCTGTGCGCAAGTTCATGTTTGAGAACCCTGAAAAGTTCGATGCTCGCGAATGGCTCAAGCCAGCCCGTGAAGCGGCCAAGCAGTTGTGCAAACAGCGTTACATCGAGTTCGGTTGCGAAGGCCGTGCAGCCAGCATCAAGGGCCACAGCCTGCAAGTGGTGGCAGCACAGTACGCGCGCGGCGAATTGTCTCAAGTCGTGCAAGACATGGCAGCTGCCTGAACGCGGTTTCCATGCATGAAAAATGGCCGCTGATGCGGCCATTTTTCATGGTGTTGCAGGGTTAGACTTGGCGATCTTTCAACCATGCAGGGAGCATGATGCAGCGCAAATTCCTTGGAGTGTGGCTTTCTTCTTTTCTGTTTTTGGCCGGGTGTGAAACGACCCCACCCCACCAGTTTGCGCAGCCGGCGGACTATGTGCCGCTTGAAGGACTGCGGATAGAAAGTCGCTTGCCGGTGGTGGATGTTACGTCCGGCAATCTCGCCGGAGAGGCGCTCAAATGTGTTTCCACTCTCCAGCCGGGGAGCAAGGGTATTCAGCAGTTGGCGGCCAAGTTGCCCTTGGCCGCCGGAACCTTCACGGTGCTCGGGCATGCGAGTTCGGCCCACCAGTTCATGGTCCGTGGCACTTCGTCTGCATGTCTACGCCGTAGCGAAGCCCGGCATGTCAT
This sequence comes from Rhodoferax sp., assembly GCA_036735785.1. GTDB lineage: Bacteria > Pseudomonadota > Gammaproteobacteria > Burkholderiales > Burkholderiaceae_C > Allorhodoferax. Next base: position 12,986 of record DAINNP010000032.1, read on the forward strand.
TCTTGCCGCTGATGCGTTGTTGGATACGGTCAATCCCGTTGGTGTATCCCCCGATGTGCAGGACGATTGGTACAAACAGATCGCCCTCAAATTGGCCCAATCCGGGACCGTGAAGGTCGCCTACGCTTACGCCTCCGGAGGGGCGAGCTCGGCCACCTACTGGTTAGGTTTGGGTCAGCATGACGGAAACACGCTGTACTACACCTACGAATTCAAGAAAGCCGGGGCGTGGGAGCCCAGTGCTTATGGTTTGGTTTTCCGGGATAGCAATCTGACATCCACCTCTGAGACCAAGCGTGGTGGCGTGGGGCGAAAAAGTGACTTCTTTCCCTTCCGGCGTTAAGACCACCGTTGCCCAAGTTTTGAACTTGCGATAATCCGAGGCTTCGCTTTCCATTCCGGGGCGAAGCTTTTTTAATTTGTTGGACGCCATGACTTCAGCTTTGCACACCTCCGCCCTGTCCCTTCCCTTGCTCGCCCGCGGCAAGGTGCGCGATAACTATGCAGTGGGCGAAGACCGCATTCTGATGGTGGCCAGCGACCGCTTGTCCGCCTTTGATGTGATCATGGGTGAGCCGATTCCGGGCAAAGGCGCTCTGCTGACGCAGATGGCCTTGTTCTGGTTCGAGAAGCTGGGTAAAAATGGCGCCGATGTGTGCCCCAACCATTTGACAGGTGACGCCCCCGAGAGCGTGGTGACTGCCGCTGAGGTGGCCCAAGTGACCGGGCGCTCGATGTTGGTGAAACGCCTGAAGCCCCTGCCGGTGGAGGCCGTTGTACGCGGCTATCTGGCAGGTAGCGGCTGGAAAGAGTACCAACAGAACAGCGCAGTCTGCGGCGTGCCTTTGCCGGCCGGTTTGCAAAATGCCAGCAAACTGCCTGAGCCGATTTACACCCCTGCTGCCAAAGCTGCAGTCGGTGACCACGATGAGAACATCACCTTCGAAAAAACGGTCGAGATGATCGGCCTCGATCTGGCAACCCAGATTCGCGACATCAGCATCCGCATCTACAAAGTGGCCGCCGAGTTTGCGCTCACCAAGGGCATCATCATTGCCGACACCAAATTTGAATTCGGTCTCGACAAAGATGGCACCTTGACACTGATGGACGAGGTGTTGACTCCTGACTCTTCCCGCTACTGGCCTGTGGAGAGTTACCAGGTCGGCACCAACCCCCCGAGCTACGACAAGCAGTTTGTGCGCGACTGGTTGGAGCAAGCGCTGGTGGACGGCAAGCCGTGGGACAAAACGCCCCCCGCACCCCGCGTGCCCCGCGAAGTGATCGAGAAAACCGCTGACAAGTACCGCGAAGCCCTGCAGCGCTTGACCGCTTGATGGGCTTAGGCACGTGCACAGGCGCTTTGCATGTGACTCCAGCCGCTACTGCGTGAAATAAAAAAGGCCCCGAGGGGCCTTTTTTATTGGGCGGAAGGTGCCTTCGCTCAGTTCAGCGCCATGCTGAGTTTGCGGCGGTAGCTAGCGACCAGCTGGGCTTGCGGGTCTTGCTCGGTGACCACTTTGCCCAGCACCTCGATACCGCCT
>DAINNP010000033.1:0-9780 GCA_036735785.1 Rhodoferax sp.
GGCAGGTAGCCTTCGACCGACAGGTAGCGCTCGCCGGTGTCGTAGTTAAAGCCCAGCACGGTGCTGCCTGCCGGAATTTCGGGCAGCTTCTGGGCAATGGCGGCCAATGTGGCGCCACTGGAAATGCCGACCAGCAAACCTTCTTCACGCGCGCTGCGGCGGCCGTATTCGCGGGCAGTTTCGGCTTCGACTTGAATCACGCCGTCCAGCAACTCGGTCTTCAGGTTTTTGGGGATAAAGCCTGCACCAATGCCCTGAATGGGGTGAGGAGCCGGTGCACCACCGCTGATCACGGGCGAGGCCGAAGGCTCTACCGCAAACACTTTGAGCTGCGGCCACTTGGCTTTGAGCACTTGCGCTACCCCGCTCAGGTGTCCGCCAGTGCCCACGCCGGTGATGATGTAGTCCACGCCATTGGGAAAGTCGTTGGCGATTTCCAAGGCTGTGGTGCTTACATGCACATCGATGTTGGCGGGGTTTTCAAACTGCTGGGGAATCCAGGCGCCGGGGGTCTGGGCCTTGAGCTCTTCAGCGCGGGCGATGGCGCCCTTCATGCCCTTCTCGCGCGGGGTCAGGTCGAAACTGGCGCCGTAGGCCAGCATCAGGCGGCGGCGCTCAATCGACATGCTGTCGGGCATGACCAGAACGAGCTTGTAGCCTTTGACGGCCGCGACCAGGGCCAGGCCCACGCCGGTGTTGCCGGAGGTGGGCTCAATGATGGTGGCGCCGGGTTGCAGCGCGCCGCTGCGTTCTGCGTCTTCGATCATGGCCAAGGCGATGCGGTCCTTGATGGAGCCGCCCGGGTTGGTGCGCTCGCTCTTCACATACACCTTGTGGCTGTTGCCGAACAGTTTGTTGATGCGGATGTGGGGCGTGTTGCCGATGGTTTGCAGGACGTTGTCGAATGCCATGGGGTGTCTCCGTGATGGGGTGTGCAGCTGATTATTTTGTAGCAAAGCCGTGAATTGCTAGCGACAGTTTGCACATATCGATATTCCGGCGCCGGCAGGCCCGATAATCGGGGGGTGAAGCCCGCCAGACCACCGCTGGTGCAATTTGGGAAACCAAGCACTGGAGGAACGTCCGGACTGCATAGGGCAGCGTAGCAGTTAACGACTGTCCACCGACAAGCCGGCCACGCAAGTGGCAGGCCCTAAGGTGAGGATTAGAGCAACAGAGACGAGCCGATTTAGTTCGGGTGAAACGGGCAATCTCTACGCGCAGCAATACCAAGTAGGCCAACGTTGACGGGGCCCCCGGAGTTGGCGGGTAGGTAGCATCGAGCCGTTTGGGTGACCAGCGGCCCAGAGTAATGGTGGTCACGTGGGGGAAACCCCATGCACAGAATCCGGCTTATCGGTGGGCTTCACACTTTATTTGTTGTATGGTTGGGTCTTCACAGTCATTGGGAGATGAAGCCATGCGACCGATTCTTGAACTGTTGGAGAAACACGGGGGCTCTGTCTGGAGTCTGAACCCGGAAGACAGCGTCTACCAGGCGCTTGAAATGCTGGCGGACTGCAACGTCGGTGCGCTCATGGTGATGGACGGCGACAAGCTGGTCGGCATCTTCTCGGAGCGGGACTACACCCGCAAAATCGCGCTTGCAGGCCGATCCTCCAAAGACACCCAAGTGAAAGACATCATGACCTCGCAGGTCATGGTGGTCGGCCCCAAGACACGCACCCAGGAGTGCATGGCCTTGATGAGCCAGAAAAAAATCCGCCACTTGCCGGTGGTCGACGGCACCAAGGTGCTGGGCATGATCTCTATCCGGGATTTGATGGACGACATCATCAAAGACCACGAACAGACGATCAGCCAACTGCAGAGCTACATCGCGAGCTGATCCGCTCCTAAAACTTTTCCCAGCCCGCCAAATACCGCCATTGTCCGACCGGCAGGTCGGCCAAAGTGACGCGGCCCAAGCGGATGCGCTTCATGGCCAGAATCTGCAGGCCGGCTTTTTCGCACAGGAATGCAATTAGCCCGGGGTGTGAGCCCTTGATTGCAAAGCGCAGACGGCTGGATTCGGGCGTGGTGCTGTTCACACTCACCTTCACTTGCGGCAAATCCAAGCGCTCGTCTTTGAGCGCGTAGCCGATCGGCTTGAGTGCATCCGGCTCTATCTCGCCTTGTACCTCCACCAGAAACTCGTGTTCCATGGTGGACATGTCTTCGGTGAGTTTGCGGGTGGTACGCCAGTCTTGGGTGAACACCACCAAGCCGGTTGCGCCGTTTTCGAGCTCGACGTCCGCTTCCAGATGGTTGAAGTGGCGTTTCAGGACCCGGGTCTCGCTGGCATCGCCCTCCCAATGCTGGGCGGGGGTGAGTAGCAGGCGGGCATTGGGCGGCGGCACTTTTGCGCCGCGGGCGGGCGGTCGCATGGGGGCGCCCGCGCGTGTCGGGGGCAGCTCTTCCAGACCGTCGGTGTGCCCGGCAGGCTTGTTGAGCAGGATCGTCACCGGAGTGAGTTCCATCAGGCTGGCGTTGGGGTCCAGGGTGATGGTCTCGTGGTCTACCCGGTGTTGGGGCTCTTCAATCACCTTGCCATTCACTTGTACCCAGCCACCTTCAATGTACTGCTCGGCCTCTTTGCGGGAGCAGTCTTTGAGTTGCATGACCTTTTTGGACAGGCGCTCACCGGTGTCCGGCAGTGGCGCAGGTGCAGGCCGTTGCCGCGGAGTGGCGCCACTGGCAGGGCGCGCTGCACTGCGGGGTTTTGCAGACTCCGCCCTGGGCGGACGCGGAGCTCCATCGCGCGGGGCGTTGCCTGTAGGGCGCGGGGCCGGGGTGGCCTGGCGTGCAGGGGTCTGACCCGCAGGCAGGCGCTTGGGGGTCTTGGCTGCGGGATTGAGCTTGAGGGTGTTGCGGGTCATGGCCGGCCTTTTTCGTTATCCAGTGCGTAAATGCGTTCGACGTGGGCCAGCAAAGAGCGCTTGGCGACCGGCCAGATGCGCGGATCCACGTCGTCATAGGCCAGGGGCAGCCAGTCATCCATGCTGCCATGGGGGTGCGCTTGCATGACGGCGGCAATTTTTGCTTCGCGCTTGAGCCGGTGGGCTTTGAGGTGGGCAATCGCATCGAGTGCCGCCTCCATCACATGGCCATGGGCTGGCAGGATGAATTGCACTTGGTGTGCCTCGCAGGCGGCGCTCAAGGCGTCCAGCGATTGCAGGTAGTCGTGCATATTGCCGTCTGGCGGGTCAATCACGGTGGTGCTGCCGTTGAGGATGTGGTCGCCGCTGAAGAGCAGGCCGTCCTCTTCGAGTAACAGGCAGACATGGTTGGCCGCATGACCGGGGGTGTAGATCACTTGCAGGGTATGCACCGGTTTCAGTGCACTTTCTACATCTAGCCCAGGCAGCATATGCGCGAGCAGCTCCTGATTTAATAGCGGTCGATCGGGGGTGAATGCACTGGCCGCGCGCGCAGTAGGCGCAGAGGGCAGACCCAGAATCGGCGGGCCGCCCTGGCAGAGCGCCTGCAGCGGGGCGGCGCCGGGCGAGTGATCCGGGTGGGAGTGGGTGCAAACAATCCGCAAGATGTTGCCGCCTGCGCCGTCTTCAAACGCGGCCGCTTGCCACAAGCGCTGCAGGTGGTCGGGGTCGGCGGGGCCCGGGTCAATCACCGTAAAGCCGGTGGCGGGTTCTCCGACGAGGTAGCTGTTGGTGCCCGGGCCTGTCATCACCCCGGGGTTGGGCGCGGTCAGGCGCAAGACATTGCGCAGCAATGGGGTAGGGCGGTCGGTTTGCCAGGCGTCAACGAGCGAGGCGGATGCCGGCGACAGAGCGCCGGGCAAGAAAGAGGTGGGTCGGGCCATGCGGCGGATTGTGACGCCAAACGGGGATAATGAAACGATGCGAATCCAGTTCACCAAAATGCAGGGCGCGGGCAACGACTTCGTGGTGCTCGACGAAACCCGTGGCCGCCTCGGCCTGACCCCTGCGCATTACCGCTATCTGGGCGACCGCCACTTTGGCGTGGGTGCCGACCAGATCTTGACGGTGCGGCCTTCTCCGGGAGAAGGCATCGATTTCGAATACGTGATCCACAACGCGGATGGCAACGAGGTCGAACAGTGTGGAAACGGTTCCCGCTGCTTTGCCCGTTTTGTGCGCGACCAAGGTTTGACGACCAAAGACCGCATCCGCGTCAAGACCATGAAGGGCGTGATAGAGCCGCTGCTCACCCCCGATGGCCGTGTCACGGTCGATATGGGGCCCCCAGTGTTTGAGCCGGCCGAGATTCCTTTTGACGCCACGGGCTTGAGCCTCCTGCCCATGGGTTCATGGGGTTATTGGCCTCTGGCCGGCGTTGATCCTGCGCAAGGCGCTCCTCTTTTGATAGCTGCGGTCTCGATGGGCAACCCCCACGCGGTCACCCTGGTGGCCGATGTGGATACGGCACCGGTCGCCGCATGGAGCCCGCACGTGCAGGCCGATGCCCGTTTCCCGCAAGGCGTGAACGTGGGCTTTTTGCAGGTGGTGAGCCGCAGCGAAGTGCGCTTGCGTGTTTACGAGCGCGGCGTGGGCGAAACCCTGGCCTGTGGCACCGGCGCTTGCGCGGCAGTCGTGGCGGGCATCCGTCTGGGGCTGCTGGACGCGCGGGCGGATGTGCAAACCCGGGGCGGTGTGCTCACCATCGCGTGGGCGGGCCTCGGGCAATCGGTGTTCATGACCGGCCCGGCCACGACTGTTTTCCGCGGCGAAATTGATTTACCCGAATAACCTGACTCTGCTCACGATGACTACACCTATCAACCAAGCCTTGGCAAACCCGATCACCGAAGACGACATTGCCAACTTTCTGGCGAACAACCCCGATTTTTTCCAGCGCCACGCAGAGCTGTTGGCCACGGTGCAGTTCACCAGCCCGCACAGCCACCGCGCGGTGAGCCTGCAAGAGCGTCAGGCAGAAATGCTGCGCGAGAAGATCAAATTGCTGGAGCAGCGCATCATGGAAATGATCCGCCACGGCAATGAGAACGTGCTCCTGTCCGACAAAATTTTGCGCTGGGCGCGCTCGCTGTTCCTCACCATCAACCCGGCAGAACTGCCCACTGAGATCGTGCGTGAGATCCAGGATCAGTTTGCGGTGCCCCAAGTGGGCTTGCGCTTGTGGGGCTTGGCGGAGAGTTTTGCCGGTATTCCTGCTGCGCAAGCGGTGAGTGAAGACGCCAAGGTATTTGCCACTTCCTTGAATGAGCCCTTTTGCGGGCTCAACACCGGCTTCGAGGCCGTGAGCTGGCTGGACCAGCCGACCGGCATGAGCTCTCTGGCCTTGATCCCGCTGCGCAGCGGTGTGGCCGGTAGCTCTGCCCCTGCTTTTGGCATGTTGGTGCTGGCGTCCAGCGACTCCCAGCGCTTCAACAGCAGCATGGGAACCGAGTTTTTGGCCCGCATCGGCGAGATCGCCAGCGCCGCCCTGTCGCGCTTGCGCTGAGTTAGTTATCACCGCCATGCCCGCGGACGATCGTGCCCTGATCGACAAGTATCTAGAGTTCGTGCGGGTTGAAAAGCGCTTGGCGGCGCGCACTGTCGAGCTCTATGCCTTGGACCTGGCCCGCCTGCACGAGCAGGCAGAGCGCGCCGGTGTCGGGTTGCGCGAGGTGCAAAACCATCACATCCGCCGCTGGGTTGCGCAAATGCATGGCGCGGGCCGCAGCGGCCGTGGCATCGCGTTGATTTTGTCGGGGTGGCGAGGTTTTTTTGCCTGGTTGGGGCGGGATGGGCTGGTGCCCAGCAACCCGGTGCAAGACGTGCGCTCGCCAAAAGCCCCCAAGCCACTACCCAAAGCGCTGGCGGTCGACGATGCAGTGCAATTCGCAGACTTTGAAAGTGATGACGATGCCTGGTTCGAGGCCCGCGATGCCGCCATGGTGGAGCTGCTCTACGGCAGCGGCCTGCGGGTCGGGGAGTTGGTGGGTCTGGATGTCGTGGCTGGCAAAGACGCCAAAGGCTGGGTCGATCTGCAGGCGGCAGAAGCCCATGTGCTGGGCAAAGGCGCCAAGCGCCGCAGTGTGCCGGTCGGCGCCACCGCCCTGAAGGCCTTGCAACGTTGGCTGGACTTGCGTGGCCCATCAGGCACCCGGGGCGCAGCACCAGTGCCTGCGTCTGGTGCGGATGGCGCGTCTGCCCTGTTCACCGGCCGCAATGGCACCCGGCTCACCGCGCAAAGCATCTGGCAGCGCTTGAAGCGCCGCAGCCAGCTTGCCGGCCTGAATGTGCCGGTGCATCCGCATATGTTGCGCCACTCGTTCGCCAGCCATGTGCTGCAAAGCAGCGGCGACCTGCGCGGTGTGCAGGAGCTGCTGGGCCATGCCAACATCACCACCACACAGGTGTACACCCGGCTGGACTTTCAGCACCTGGCCAAGGCTTACGATGCCGCGCACCCCCGCGCCAAGCTCAAGCGCTGATAGCGGGATGGCGGTTTTTTGCAAAAAATTGGTGACTTCCTTGCGAAGTCGGAAAATGCGGCATATAATCGTGGTCTTGCAACGCGGGAATAGCTCAGTTGGTAGAGCGCAACCTTGCCAAGGTTGAGGTCGAGAGTTCGAGACTCTTTTCCCGCTCCAAATTCACCCTCAAGGGTTTCAAAAAAGGTCAGCACATTGCTGGCCTTTTTTGTTTTCTGCGTCTGCTCTTCTCGCGCTTACGGGCGGCAGCGCACCTCAAGCGACAATACACCCCATGAAAATCATTCGCCTGCGCGCCGGCAAAGAGCGCTCCTTGTTGCGTCGTCATCCTTGGATCTTCGAGTCCGCCATTGCCAAAGGGGGCGGCGACAGCGGCGAAACCGTGCGGGTCGAGTCGGCGGAAGGGGCATTTTTAGGTTGGGCAGCTTTCAGCCCGCAATCCAAAATACGTGCGCGTGTCTGGAGCTTTGACGAGAAGCAGCGGATTGATGCTAGCTTTTTTATAGCTGCTTGCGCAAGCGCTATAAGCGCTAGAGCCCGATTTGATATTAAAAGCGATGGCGTTCGGCTGATCCACGGCGAGTCCGACGGCTTGCCGGGGCTGATTGTCGACCGCTATGGCGACACGTTGGTCGCGCAGTTCACCTCAGCGGGTGTTGAGAAATGGAAGTCCGCCATTGCCGATGCGCTGCTCTCCGCCACGGGTTTGACCAAGTTGTATGAGCGGTCGGATGCCAGCAGCCGTGCGCTCGAGGGGCTGCCCGAGGCCACTGGCTGGTTGCGCGGTGAGGGGGCCACCGATCTGGTGCTGCGTGAGCACGATTGGACTTTGGCGCTCAGCATTTCCGAGGGCCACAAAACCGGCTTTTACTTGGACCAGCGCGACAGCCGCCACCGGTTTGCAGAGGCGACCCGCCGCTTGGGTTTCCAGCGGGTACTCAATTGCTACTGCTACACCGGCGGATTTACGGTGGCTGCGTTGTCCGGTGGTGCCGGGCATGTGACATCGATTGACTCCAGCGGCCCTGCCATTGAAAAAGCGCGTGCCAATGTGGCGCTCAACGGTTTCGACGCTAGCCGGACCACGTTCATGGATGCCGATGTCAACGCCAGCCTGCGTGCCTTCGCGGCGGAAGGGCGCACCTTTGACGCCATTATTCTGGATCCGCCCAAGTTCGCGCCGACGGTGGCCCACGCCGAGCGCGCGGCCCGGGCGTATAAGGACATCAACCGCTTGGCGTTCAAGTTGTTGGAGCCCGGTGGCGTGCTGTTTACCTACAGCTGCTCGGGCGGTATCAGTGCGGACCTCTTCCACAAAATCATTGCCGGAGCCGGCTCGGATGCGGGCGTCGACGGATTTATTACCGACCGCATGGGTGGTGCGCCGGATCACCCGATGACGATTGCTTTCCCGGAAGGGGAGTACCTCAAGGGCTTGGTGGTGATGCGCCGCTGACCCCGCCGGCCCTCGGACCCTTGAATTGCTGACTACACTCCCCCAGTTGCTTTGTTTGCACTGCACCATTTTTGGAATTTGAATCATGAGCTTGATCCCCGCCACCATCCTGACCGGCTTTTTGGGTTCCGGTAAAACCACCTTGCTCAAGCGCGTGCTGGCTGAGGCCCATGGCCAAAAGATTGCCGTGATTGAAAATGAGTTCGGTGAAGAGAATATCGACAGCGATATTCTGGTCAGCGACACCAACGAGCAAATCATTCAAATGAGCAACGGTTGCGTCTGCTGCACTATTCGCGAAGACCTGCGCACTACCTTGAAGGACTTGGCAGAAAAGAAGCGCAAGGGCGAGCTGGATTTTGAACGGGTGGTGATCGAGACCACCGGCGTGGCCGACCCCGGCCCGGTGGCGCAGACCTTCTTCATGGACGATGAAATCGCCGAGACCTATTTGCTGGACTCGATCCTGACCCTGGTCGATGCCAAACACGCGGTTCAGCAGCTCAATGATCGCCAGGAAGCGCGCCGCCAAATCGGGTTTGCCGACCAGATTTTTATCAGTAAGTCTGATTTGGTTTCCAAAGAAGAATTGGATGCTTTGATTCACCGCATCAAGCACATGAACCCGCGCGCGCCACAAAAAGCGGTGCATTTCGGCGAAGTGTCTCTCCAAGAAGTGTTTGATCTGCGCGGCTTTAACCTCAACGCCAAGCTCGATATTGACCCTGACTTCCTCAAGGACGACGATCACCACCACGACCATGCGCATGGAGAGCATTGCGACCATCCGTCGCACGCCCATGACCATGCGACCCACGGCCATCATCACCACCATGAAGATGATGTGAAGAGTTTCGTATTCAGGTCTGAGCGTCCGTTCGACCCTGCCAAGCTCGAGGATTTTCTGGGTGCTATTGTCAATATCTACGGCCCGCGCATGCTGCGCTACAAGGGGGTGTTGAATATGAAGGGTACTGACCGCAAGGTGATCTTCCAGGGCGTGCATCAACTCATGGGCAGCGATTTGGGCCCAGCGTGGGGTGAGGCTGAAGTGCGCACCAGCAAGATGGTGTTCATTGGCATTGACCTGCCCAAGGACATCTTTCTGCAAGGCATGGAGCAGTCTTTGGTTTAAGAGCATTGAGAGGGGCTTCGTAGGCTACTGTCACGGCCGGCGTTGCTCAGGAGCATTGGAATGAAACGAGAACAGGGGGAGCTATGTTTGTCTCGCTTTTGCAACTTATGGGTTTTCCTTCAGGTAAGCCTGTACACTCGCGCGCCGAAGAAACCCGCTCCGAGAGGCATCGAAAACCTTTCGGAGTGGCTGCAGCCACCAGCGACGATGTGCGGGTCGAACCTGCCAGGAGACAAGAAGTGAACGCGAAGTCCGGGAAAGATAGCAAGGCCAAAGAAGCCACTGCCAAAGCCAAGCCAGCCGCCGCCAAGGTCGCTGCAAAATCCGCTGCCAAGCCAACTGCGAAAGTTGTTGCCAAAGCATCTGTCGCTACACCAACGAGCAGCAAAGCCGCTGTCAAAACCACGGTTCCTGCCCCAGTGAAAACTATTACTAAGACTGCTGAAAAAGCGCCCCTGAAGTCCATCGCCAAAGCCGCTCCCGCAACGCCTGCAAAAGCTAAGCCTTCCGCTGAAAAAGCGACTGTCAAACCGGTGGCCGTGAGCGCACCGGCGGTAGCTCCAGTTGCGGCAGTGCCGGCCAAGGCAGGTCGCCCGTCTTCTCGGCTTGCTCAGCTTACAGTGCCCTCCATGGCGCAGTCCGTCGCCTCTACAGCCGCCAAAGCCAGTTATAACCAGTCCATGTCATCCCCTGTTATTGCTCCTGTAATTCCCGCTATCGTGAAAAAAGACGCGAAACTTGCCAATAATTGGAAAAACAAAACGGTGA
>DAINNP010000033.1:9880-14433 GCA_036735785.1 Rhodoferax sp.
GCTATCGTGAAAAAAGACGCGAAACTTGCCAATAATTGGAAAAACAAAACGGTGACCGAAATGACGGATGCTGAACTGTTGGCGATGCCCGACGCTGAATACATGAACGAGATGCAACTCGCATACTTCCGCTTGAAGCTCACTGAGCTCAAGCGTGGAATTCTTGCGAGCGCCGGAGAAACTACCGAACATTTGCGTGAAGACACCTCCGTGGTGCCAGATCCTGCAGATCGCGCAACCATTGAAGAAGAGCACGCTTTGGAGCTGCGCACCCGTGACCGCGAGCGCAAGTTGCTGAAAAAGATTGAGCAGTCCATCGGACGTATCGATTCCGGTGACTATGGTTACTGCGATGAAACCGGTGAACCTATCGGCGTGGGCCGTTTGTTGGCCCGTCCCACAGCGACGCTCTCTCTGGAGGCGCAACAACGCCGAGAGCTGAAGCAGAAAATGTTCGGGGATTAATTCCCCTTTAACGCAGGCTACCTAACGCTGATATGGCAACCAAAGACGAACGTCCGGGCCTACTTTCCAAAGTGGCGATGTTCGTCCGCAATCCGACCAAAGACTGGTCGGATATCTCGCGCACCGAGACGGAGCCGGATAGTACTTACGACAAGCAGGCTCTCAAGGCCATGATTGAGCGCAAGCGACAAAATGACTTTGTCCGCAAGCGTGAGTTCGATCAGCTCCGCAAACTCCGCAATAGAGACCCCTCTGCGGTGGCAAATCTCGCCCGTCCTTCGTTTTTTCAGAGCAGTATCCCGACCGATCCTGATGGTCGTGCAGTGACCCTGAAGAAGATCGATGAGATTGAAGCGCAAATGTCAAGGCAATGGTGGAAGGGTAAACAAGACGCAGCTGCCGCTGGGCATGACGGAGGTGATCAGCGTTCGCCGGCAGCCCCTTCGGTCGGTGTTGCTCCGCAGGTTTTGGCGTCTGGCGATGTTTTCAAAGGTGCAAAGCATGGAGTTGCAAGCTCCGCAGCAGAGTCCACACTGCCCGTCATGCGGGATGCACAAGACAGGCCGGGCGTTGGCGCGCCCTTAACAGAATACGCGGCAACTCAAATGGGCCAGGCCACTGAGCCGATGTTTAACCCGCCGACGGCAAAAGCCACTGTAGGTAAGCCTGTGTCTGTTCGTGCCACAGAGTCCTCAGATCTATCGTTCACGACCTCCAAGTTGCTGGCTTTGGAGGTCAACGATGCGGCTGCTGATCCTGAACTGGAGGAGGCAGCCATTCGCTTTGCCAATGGCGACGATCACGGGGCAGAAAGCAGCCTTATCAGCGCGTTGCGACGCGGTGTGGCTGATGCATCAACCGCGTTCAACTGGGCTGCAGCCCTGATGGACCTCTACCGAGCCACTCAAAACCGTGAGCGCTTCGACTGGGCCATCATCGAGTTTGCACACCTGTGGGATGAGCGGGTACCTCGTTGGGACGTCGTGCAACTTCACACAGCGTTCGGCGCAGAAACGACACTGGCAGCCCCCTTCGTTCCAGAGCCGGTAGCCGGGGAATACGTCGAAGCAGAGGCCATGTGGTCCAGCCCCAACGTGTTGGACGTTCAGGCCATGGAAGCTTTGCGCATGGTGCTGTCGACGCAGCCGATGCCATGGACCTTGGACTGGAGCGCTCTCGAACGTATCGACGCCTCTGCGATGCCTTTGCTTTCTGGCTTGTTTGCCAGTTTGTGTGATGAACCGGTCGCTTTGCGGTTTGCCGGGGCATCGCAGTTATTGGTGGCACTGCAGTTGTTGACGCCATCCGCCAATCGCAGCGTAGATTCTGCATGGTGGATTGTTCGTTTGAACGTTCTTCGTGCCCTGCAGTGCCTTGATGATTTTGAATTGGTGGCGCTGGACTACTGCATTACGTATGAAGTGTCTCCTCCCGCATGGGCTCCGGCGCGCTGTGAGTATTCGGCAGTTCATTTCCGTTCTGCTCAAACAGCTTCTGCTGATTTTGTCTCTACCTCTCCGATGGGTGTGGGATCGGTCACGGTGACCAGCCAAGAGCTGCGTGGAGTCGTGGCCGGTGACACAACGGCGCTGCTGGCCGGACTGGACAGCGCCCGCGACCAGTCGAACAATATTGTGGTTTCTTGTCGCTTCCTTGTCCGCGTCGACTTTTCGGCTGCAGGCACGATTTTGAACTGGGTTGTGTCCCGTCAAGCCGAGGGCTGCATGGTGCAGTTCCAGGATGTGCATCGCTTGGTTGCGGCATTTTTCAATGTGATTGGCATCAGCGAACACGCTCGCGTGGTGCTGCGCGACCTTTAAATTGGGTTCGTGCGGGGACGGTGTGTCTCCGCTTGCAAAATCCCGACTCATCCCCAACTCTTCCCACTATGGAACAATTTCACGGAACGACCATCATCAGTGTGCGGCGCAAGACAGCGGAGGGCGTCCAAGTCGCGATCGGCGGGGACGGTCAGGTTACCTTGGGCAACATTGTGGTGAAGGGCACGGCGCGCAAAGTTCGCAAGCTCTATCACGGCAAAGTGCTGGCTGGCTTTGCCGGCGCCACGGCAGATGCCTTCACCTTGTTTGAGCGCTTTGAAGCCAAGTTGGAAAAGCACCAGGGACATTTGGTGCGAGCGTCCATTGAATTAACCAAGGACTGGCGTACGGATCGTGTGTTGCGCAAGCTTGAAGCCATGCTGGCTGTGGCAGACAAAGACGCTTCATTGATCATTACAGGAAACGGGGACGTACTCGAACCCGAAAACGGGATCGTCACCATCGGTTCTGGTGGTGCCTATGCCCAAGCCGCTGCAGTTGCTTTGCTCAATCATTCGGAGCTTCCTGCTGCAGATATTGTGAAGCGCTCACTGGAAATTGCAGGTGAGCTGTGCATCTATACCAACATGCACCACACCATCGAAACCTTGTAACTCCTGCTCTCCCGAAGTTTTTATGCAGACGCTCACACCCCAAGGCATCGTTGCCGAGTTAGATAAACACATTGTTGGCCAAGCGCAGGCAAAACGTGCGGTTGCGATCGCATTGCGTAATCGCTGGCGCCGCCAGATGGTGGCGGGCGATTTACGGCATGAAATTACGCCCAAGAATATTCTGATGATTGGCCCCACCGGAGTCGGCAAAACAGAGATTGCGCGACGTCTGGCGAAACTGGCCGATGCGCCGTTTATCAAGGTCGAGGCAACCAAATTCACCGAAGTGGGTTATGTGGGCAAAGACGTGGATGCCATCATTCGCGATCTGGCAGAAATTGCGGTGAAGCAGGTCCGGGAGCAAGAGAAGCGCAAGTTGTCCCGCCGGGCCGAGGATGCAGCCGAAGAGCGGATTTTGGATATTCTGGTGCCACCTCCACGGTTCGACGCAAACGCCAGCCCGGCAGTCGATGTACCCGAGAGTTCTACGCGCCAAGCGTTTCGCAAGAAGCTGCGCGAAGGACAGCTCGATGATCGTGAGATTGAATTAGACCTCGCCATGCAAGCGCCGAGTTTGGAAGTCATGGGGCCTGCTGGCATGGAAGAAATGACCGAGCAGCTGCGGGGGCTCTTTGGCCAAATGGGTCAAGGCAGGAAGCAAACCCGCAAATTGCGGATTGCAGAGGCCGCCAAACTACTCGCCGAGGAAGAAGCTGCCAAGCTGGTCAACGAAGACCACATCAAAACCCAGGCGATCCAAACCATCGAGCAAAACGGCATTGTGTTTATTGATGAAATTGACAAGGTCACCTCCCGTGGTGAGGGCAATGGGGGCGAGGTTTCCAGGCAAGGTGTTCAGCGTGATCTGCTCCCCTTGGTCGAAGGAACCACGGTCACCACCAAGTACGGCATGGTGAAGACGGACCATATTTTGTTCGTCGCATCGGGCGCCTTCCATTTGAGCAAGCCGAGCGATCTGATTCCTGAGCTGCAAGGACGCTTCCCGATCCGCGTGGAATTGCAGTCTTTGTCGGTTCAAGATTTTGAAGCGATCTTGACCCAAACCCATGCATCGTTGATCAAGCAATACCAAGCTTTGCTGGCCACTGAGTCGGTATCGC
This sequence comes from Rhodoferax sp., assembly GCA_036735785.1. Lineage (GTDB taxonomy): Bacteria > Pseudomonadota > Gammaproteobacteria > Burkholderiales > Burkholderiaceae_C > Allorhodoferax. The sequence continues at coordinate 13,901 of DAINNP010000033.1, forward strand.
TGGAGTTCACCGCGGATGGAATTACCCGGCTTGCGCAGATCGCGTTCGATGTGAACGAGCGAACCGAAAACATCGGAGCTCGCCGCTTGGCGACGGTCATGGAGCGTTTGCTGGATGATGTGAGTTTCGATGCCGGAGACTTGGGTGGACAAACTATCCGGATCGACGCCGGCTATGTGGATGAGCGTCTCGGGGCGCTGAGTCAGGACGAAGACTTGTCCCGATTTATTCTGTGATTTGTGAAAAAGCGGATAAACGGTAGTCCCTTCAAGCATCACTTTCAGAGCATCTGCTAAGTGCTTAATTTAGAACGGTTTTTAAGGCGTTGTCGCCTTTAGAAACGCTTCTAAGTCCTTGATTTCATTGGAAAAAATTCGCGCAAGGCATCTTGCGATCAGGCCGTTTGCTGATACAGTGCAAAAAAGTGCAATTTAGTGGTGAAAAGTGCCATGAAATTGCTGTTTGAGTGCTGTCACAGTACAAAGGTGGTTTTACGTGTTCCAAGGGGCTTCGTCTCTCAGTCTTGATGCCAA
>DAINNP010000034.1:0-6454 GCA_036735785.1 Rhodoferax sp.
TGGCGGTGATCAGCTTTCATTCGCTGGAAGACCGGATCGTCAAGCAATTTATTGCCAAACATTCGAAGGATGAATACGACCGGCGTGCCCCTTTTGCCGCACCCAAGGTCATGAAGCTCAAGGCGCTTGGGCGTATCAAGCCGTCGGCTGAGGAGGTCGCTGCAAATCCTCGCTCCCGCAGCGCCATTCTGCGCGTTGCGCAGAGGATGCCCGCATGATCCGCATCAACCTCGTGCTGTTGTTGGCGGTCGTGATCAGCGCCCTGTACCTGGTCGGCGTGCAATACGAGTCCCGCCGCCTGTTTACTGAGCTGGACAAGGCGCGTGCTGATTCGCGTCGCCTTGACACGGAATTTGGGCGCTTGCAAGTAGCCAAGCGCGAGCAGGCCACGTCTGCCCGTGTGCAGCAGCTTGCACGCGACAAACTCCAGATGCGCCAGGTGACACCTGCCATCACCAGCTATGTGACCTACACCGCGCCGGCGTCCAAAGCCGCTGTCGATGCTGCTGTGCAGACGAAAGGTGCCGAGTGACACGCCGGGGCATCCAGTACACCTCCAGCCCCTTGCTGGCCAGCCGCACCCCTGTGTGGCGCAGCAAGTTTGTGGTGGGCGCCATTGCGTTGGGCTTTACCGGGTTGGTGGCCCGGGCGGCTTATATCCAGGTGTATGCCAATGATTTCTTTATCAAGCAAGGCGAAGTGCGCTTTGCCCGGACGATCGATCTCCCCGCGGATCGCGGCCGCATTCTGGACCGCAATGGCTTGATCTTGGGGTCCAGCGTACCCGCGCCCAGCATCTGGGCTATCCCTGAGGATGTCGATCTCGAAAAAGGCCAGCTCTCGCAGCTGGCCAAGTTGTTGGATATGCCCGTGGCGGAGCTGTCCAAAAAGCTGGCAGACGAGGACAAAACGTTTGTCTGGATCAAGCGGCAGGTCGATGCGGACATCGCCAAAAAAATAGCCGAGCTCAACATCAAGGGTATTTACCAGCGCAAAGAGTACAAGCGCCAGTACCCGGAAGGCGAGGCTGCGGCCCACATCGTCGGCTTTACGAACGTGGAAGACAACGGCCAAGAGGGCGTTGAGCTGATGTTCAACAAAGAGCTGCTCGGTCGTGCCGGTATGCGCCATGTGATCAAGGACCGATTGGGCAGGGCGGTCGAGAACGTGGGCGAGGTGGTGCCGCCGGTGCCTGGGCGCGACTTGCAGCTCAGCATCGACAGCAAGGTGCAGTTTTTTGCTTACCAAAAGTTACGGGATGCGGTGACCACCCACAAAGCCAAAGCTGGCAGCGTGGTGGTGTTGGACGCCATCACCGGCGAGGTGCTGGCCTTGGCCAACTACCCCAGCTACACGCCCGACAAGCGCAAGAACCTGACCGGTGAACAGCTGCGCAACCGCGCTCTGACCGACACCTTTGAGCCCGGTTCGGTCATGAAGCCCTTCACGGTGGGCTTGGCGCTCGAAACCGGTCGTGTGAAGCCGACCACGATGATCGACACGGCCCCCGGCACCATCACGATCACGGGCGCGACGATCCGCGACTCTCATCCCCACGGGATGTTGACGGTAGAGCAGGTTCTGCAAGTTTCCAGCAACGTGGGAACGACCAAGCTGGCCATGCAAATGCCCGCGAGCGAAATGTGGCAAACCTTTTCGCAAGCCGGCTTTGGCCAGAAGCCCCAAGTCGAGTTCCCCGGCGTTGTGTCAGGTCGCTTGCGCCCTTACAAATCGTGGCGCCCCATCGAGCAAGCCACGGTCTCGTACGGCTACGGCATGTCTGCGTCCCTGTTTCAAATGGTGCGCTCTTACACCGTCTTTTCACACGGCGGGCAAATCATCCCGGCCACCTTGCTGAAAACCACTACGCCTGCAGTAGGCGTACAGGTGTTTTCCGAGCAAACAGCCGCCCGCGTCCGACACATGTTGAAAATGGCGGCTGGTCCCGGCGGGACTGCCCCCAAAGCCCAGACGATCGGCTACTCGGTAGGTGGCAAATCCGGTACCGCATACAAGCAGATCGGCAAGGGCTATGGCTCAGACGGCAACCGCAAATACAGAAGCTGGTTCGTGGGCATGGCCCCGATTGAAGAGCCCCGGATCATTGTCGGCGTGATGCTTGATGAACCAAGCGCTGGCAAATATTACGGCGGTGAAGTGGCTGCGCCGGTGTTCAGTGAAACGGTGCAGCAAACGCTGCGCATGTTGGGCGTCCAGCCCGATATTGCCGTGCAGCCGCATATTCAGGCTTCGGCGGTCGAGGAGAGCTTCTGATGACGGCTTTCACCCATCCCGCCGCCGTGGTTGCCTGGTTGCGCGCGCGTGGCGTGCAAGGGCTGACGACTGACAGCCGCACCCTCACTGCAACAGATGCCTTCATTGCCTGGCCTGGTGTGGCGACTGATCCCCGCCGCTTCGTGTCTGCGGCGCTGAAGCAGGGCGCATTGGCCTGCGTGGTCGACCAAGACGGGGCAGATGCTTTTGGCTTTGATGCTGAAAAAGTGGCGCTATACGCCAACCTGAAAGCCGACTCCGGCCCGATCGCCGCCGAGTTTTATGGTGCGCCATCCCGCGAGTTGGCGCTGTTGGCAGTGACGGGTACCAATGGCAAAACCAGCACGGCTTGGTGGCTGGCGCAAGCCTTAGGTCAAGTCCAAGGCGCACAAGCCAAAGCCTGTGGCGTGATCGGCACCTTGGGTGTCGGCCGCCCACCTGCGCTCACCGCTACCGGTTTCACCACGCCAGACCCGGTGCTGTTGCAAAAGACACTGCGTAGCTTTGTGGAGCAGGGGCTCAAAGCCTGTGCTATCGAGGCCTCCTCCATCGGCATTGAAGAAATGCGGATGACAGGCACTGTGATTCATACCGCCATCTTTACCAACTTCACCCAAGACCACTTGGACTACCACGGCAGCATGGCCGCCTACTGGGCAGCAAAGCGCTCGCTGTTTGCTTGGGAGGGCTTGCGGGCCGCGGTGATCAATGTGGATGACGACAAGGGCCTGGAGCTGGCCGCCGAGCTGGTAAGTTACAGCGTGGACCTGTGGACCGTCGGTGTGAACCGGCCGGCCCGATTGCAGGCGCGTGATGTGTCCCATACCGCTAAAGGCCTCGCGTTTGATGTGGTGGAAGGCGCGCAAGTCATTCGCATGCAGTCGCACGTCATTGGCAGCTACAACGTGTCCAACTTGCTGGGCGTGCTGGCTACTTTGCGTGCGCAGGGCATTGCACTGCCGGAGGCGGTTGCCGCGTGCTCCACATTGCTGCCTGTTCCGGGTCGCATGGAGTGCGTGGGCGGGGGTGCTGCGCCTTTGGTGGCCGTGGACTACGCCCACACCCCGGACGCTCTGGACCAGGCGCTGCGCGCCTTGCAGCCCGTGGCGCGCAGCCGCGGCGGGCGCTTGTGGTGCGTGTTTGGCTGTGGTGGCGACCGCGATGCCACCAAGCGCCCCTTGATGGGCGCAGTGGCTGCTGCGCAGTCGGACCGTGTCGTGGTGACGAGCGACAACCCCCGCAGCGAAAGGCCTGAGTCCATCGTGGCGCAAATTCTTTTGGGCATGGTGGAGTGCCCGCACGTAGACGTGCAAGTGGACCGCGGCGCGGCCATCGCCCAAGTGATTGCCGAGGCCGCTGCACAAGACGTGGTCTTGCTCGCCGGCAAAGGCCACGAAGAGACCCAAGAAGTGGCCGGCACCAAGACGCCGTTTTCCGACCTGGCGCACGCCAAGGCGGCGCTGTCACAGCGCCAGCCCACCCACGGAGTTGTTGCATGAGCCTGTTCATGACGCTGGCGGATGCCGCGCGCTTGTTGCCTGGTGCCCACTTGGTAGGCGACAGCACGGCTGGCATTGCCCGGGTCCATACCGATACCCGCACCATTGAGCCGGGCGATCTGTTCGTCGCGCTCAAGGGCGAGCGTTTTGACGCCAACGCCATGTTGCACGAGGCGCAGTCCCAAGGTGCAGCCGCCGTGTTGTGCCATGCCGGTCTACCTGCGTCTGCCTGCCCAGCAGGGCTCCCCCGTCTAGAGGTGTCTGACACCAAGCAGGCATTGGGCGAACTCGCTGCTGCATGGCGCGCGCAGTTTCAGATTCCCCTGATCGCAGTCACCGGCAGTAACGGGAAAACCACCGTGACCCAGATGGTCGCGAGCATCTTGCATGCCTATGCGCCGGATGGCGCGGCATTGGCCACGGTGGGCAATTTCAATAACGACATCGGAGTTCCACTGACCCTGATGCGCTTGCGCTCCGCCCACCGCATTGCCGTGGTCGAGTTGGGCATGAACCATCCCGGCGAGATCGCAGGCCTTGCGGCCATGGCTCGCCCGACGGTGGCGCTGGTCAACAACGCGCAGCGGGAGCACCTGGAGTTCATGCACACCATCGAAGCCGTTGCGCGCGAGAACGGCAGTGTGCTGTCCGCCTTGCCAGCCGACGGCGTCGCCGTGTTTCCTGCAGATGACGAATTTGCTCCCCTGTGGCGTGGGCTGGCCGCAGGCCGCTCCATTACCGGTTTTTCTGCTGCGTCCACCGGCGCTGAGGTGGTGCTGCAACATGCAAATTGGCAAGATGGTGCTTGGCAGGTACAGGCCCATAGCTCGCAGGGCATGCTGCAGTTCCGCTTGGCGATAGCTGGCCGTCACAACGTCAAGAACTCGCTGGCTGCTGCCGCCTGTGCGCTGTCCGCCGGCGTGCCGGTCGCGTCGGTTCAACAAGGCTTGGAGGCCTTCTTGCCGGTCAAAGGCCGCTGCCGCGCCCTGCAGGTCCGGCATGGTGCCAGCGATTTCACCCTGGTAGACGACACCTACAACGCCAACCCCGATTCCATGCGGGCCGCCATTGATGTGCTGGCCGATTTGCCCGGCCCCCGTTTGTTGGTGATCGGCGACATGGGCGAGGTCGGTGAACAAGGCCCGGCTTTTCATGCCGAGGCGGGCCGTTATGCAAGGGCTGCAGGCATAGAGCATGTACTGGCTTTAGGTGAGGCCAGTGCCTTTGCGGTGCAAGAGCTGCCCTCGGCGCGCCATTTCGCGACCGTGGAAGGTTTACTCCAAGCCGCGCACGCATTGGTGCCTAACGTGGCCAGCGTGTTGGTTAAAGGCTCGCGCTTTATGCGCATGGAGCGTGTGGTGGAGGCTTTGTCGGCCCCATCTGCGCCGGAGGTGGTATCCGATGCCGCTTGATTTGTTTGGAGAATTTACATGTTGCTGAGCCTGGCCCAATGGCTGCAAGGTTTGTCCCCGGAGCTCGGGTTTTTCCGGGTGTTTCAGTACCTGACGTTCCGGGCCGTCATGGCTGCCCTCACCGCATTGCTCATCGGCCTGGTGGCCGGGCCTGTGGTGATCCGCCGTTTGCGCGCCCTGAAAATCGGCCAGCCGATTCGTGGCTATGGCATGGAAACCCACCTCGCCAAAAGCGGAACGCCCACCATGGGCGGGGTGTTGATCTTGCTATGCATCGCGATTGCGACCTTGCTGTGGGCGGATCTCTCCAACCGTTTTGTCTGGATTGTGCTGGTCGTCACCCTTGGTTTCGGTGCGATTGGCTGGGTCGATGACTGGCGCAAAGTGGTGCACAAAGACCCGGAAGGCATGCGCTCCCGGGAAAAGTATTTCTGGCAGAGCCTGATCGGCTTGTTGGCCGCGCTCTACCTGGTCTTCAGCATCTCTGAAAGCTCCAACCTCCGGGTCTTGGAGCTGTTTTTCAATTGGGTGGCCTCGGGCTTTGATGTCAACCTTCCGCCCAAAGCGGGTTTGTTTTTGCCTTTCTTCAAAGAGGTGAGCTACCCCTTGGGCGTGCTCGGCTTTGTGGTCATGACCTACCTGGTCATCGTCGGCTCCAGCAATGCGGTCAACCTGACGGACGGCCTCGACGGCCTGGCCATCATGCCTGTAGTCATGGTGGGTTCGGCTTTGGGCGTGTTTGCCTATGTGACCGGGAGCTCGGTGTTTTCCAAGTACCTGCTTTTCCCGTACATCCCCGGTTCGGGCGAGCTCTTGATCTTCTGTTCGGCATTGGCCGGCGCCGGGTTAGCGTTTTTGTGGTTTAACACCCACCCCGCGCAAGTCTTCATGGGCGATGTCGGGGCGCTGGCGCTGGGCGGTGCCTTGGGCACGATTGCTGTGATTGTTCGCCAGGAAATTGTGCTGGCCATCATGGGCGGCATCTTTGTGGCTGAAGCGGTGTCGGTGATGCTGCAAGTCACCTACTTCAAATACACCAAGCGCCGTTTCGGCGAGGGCCGCCGCCTGCTCAAGATGGCGCCGCTCCACCACCACTTTGAAAAGTCCGGCTGGAAAGAGACCCAGGTCGTGGTCCGCTTCTGGATCATCACCATGTTGCTTTGCCTGGTCGGTCTCTCCACCCTGAAACTGCGATGAACACCCCCGAGCAGCCACATCCCGCAGACAGCCCCCTCACGCCGGTCGACACGACAGGCGGGCTCGCGCACG
>DAINNP010000034.1:6554-14308 GCA_036735785.1 Rhodoferax sp.
CATCCCGCAGACAGCCCCCTCACGCCGGTCGACACGACAGGCGGGCTCGCGCACGACCCGGCCCTGAGCGCCGCGGCCGTAGATTTGCCTGCTGACGAACCGCTGGCAGAGGCAATGACGCCAGCCGATGTGCCTGTGGTTTCAGCTCCAGCTCCGGCTTCGGCTCCCATCGCTTTGCCCGTGACACTGACTGCGGCCAAAGATGCTGCCGAGTTTGTGGCCCGCATTTTTGCGGATAACCAGGCGGACAGCACCGATGCCAAAGAGGCCGAGGTCGCAGCACTCGCTTCCGAGGCGGTTGCGCAAGAGGTGGTGTCCACCGATGCGCCCGCTGAGCCTGTGGTGTTTGCGCCCCTCGCCGGCCAGCAAGTGCTGATCCTTGGTTTGGGGGCTTCTGGTCTTGCAATGGCGCGCTGGTGTGTGCGCGCTGGCGCGACCAGCGTGACCGTGGCAGACACCCGTGACACCCCGCCTCAGCTGGCAGTGTTGCAACACGAACTGCCCCAGGTCCGCTTTGTTGCGGGGCCTTTTGATGCCAGCCTGGTCGAAGGACAAGGCGTTCATGCGGTATACCGTTCGCCGGGCCTGAGTCCTGCAGACATTGCTCCTGTTTTAGGAGCTGCTCGCGCAAGCTCTATCACGGTTGGTGGCGAATTAAGCTTGTATTCGCAGGGTCTGGAGACCTTGCGGGCCCAGCGCGCTTACGCCCCCGCTGTTCTGGCGATCACCGGCACCAATGGCAAAACGACGGTCACCTCACTGACCGGTCAACTGATCGCCCATGCGGGCAAAACGGTGGCGGTTGCCGGCAATATCGGCCCGACCTTGTTGGACACCTTGACCCAGCACCTCGTGGCGGACACGCTGCCCGAAGTCTGGGTGCTGGAACTCTCCAGCTTTCAGTTGGATGCCGCAGGCAGTTTCGAGCCAACCGCCGCGGTCGTGCTCAACATCAGCCAGGATCACCTCGACTGGCACGGCAGCATGCAAGCCTATGCCGGCGCCAAGGCCCGTATCTTTGGCCAGCACGGCATGCTGGTGCTGAACCGCGAAGACGCGGTCGTCATGGCCATGCGCCCTGAGCCGGTGCGGGTACGCCTGCAGCGGCCGCAAGAGCGGGCGTACATCACCTTCGGCACCACCATGCCGCAACGCCCAGGCGACTTCGGCATCGAGGAAGTCAACGGCATGGTCTGGTTGGTGCGCGCCCTCGAGGCCGACGAGACCCGCAAACGCCGCAAGGATGAAGAGCAAGAGATCCATATCCAACGCTTGATGCCAGCGGACGCCTTGCGCATCCGCGGCCGCCACAACGCGAGCAATGCGCTGGCCGCTTTGGCTTTGTGCGCTTCCGCCGGCTGCTCATTGGCAGCCGTGCTGTACGGCCTGCGGGAGTACCGTGGTGAGCCGCATCGTGTCGAGCCGATTGGCGTGCTCAACGACGTGGAGTTTTTTGACGACAGCAAAGGCACCAACGTGGGTGCCACCGTGGCCGCACTGCAGGGTTTGGGTGCGGACCGCCGCATCGTGGTGATTCTGGGTGGCGAAGGCAAGGGGCAGGACTTTGCCCCGCTCGCAGGTCCGGTCGAGCGCTATGCGCGCGCGGCGGTGCTGATCGGGCGAGATGCCCCCTTGATCCGCGCGGCCCTCGAGCACACCGGTGTGCCGGTGTTGGATGCGGAGTCCATGGCCGCTGCCGTAGCGCTGGCTAATGCCAAGGCCCATGCCGGCGATGCGGTGCTGATGTCGCCCGCCTGCGCGAGCTTCGATATGTTCAAGAACTACGAGCACCGTGCCCAGGTGTTTTGCGAGGCCGTGAAGGAACTGGCCTTGGCCAATGGCACTGAATTGGAGCAGCTCCTATGAAGCTGATGCCCCGCGCGCTCGCAGCCTGGTTTGCACCCAAGGAGGCCGAGGCCGCCGGTGCACTGCCAGTGCGCTTGGGCGGGCGTGGGTCTTTCTCTGCCAGTACCACGCCAGCGCAAGTCAAGGGCTTTGACCAACCCCTGGTCTGGGTCACGGTGGCGCTGCTGCTGTGGGGCTTGGTGATGGTGTATTCCGCATCCATCGCCATGCCGGACAACCCCAAATTCACCTTCTACAGCCACACCCACTTTGCAGTGCGCCACGCCATGTCGTTGATGGTGGCCTTTGTCGCGGCATTGATTGCTTTTCAGATTCCGCTACAGACTTGGGAGCGCCTGGCACCTTGGTTGTTTGTAGCGTCTTTGATCCTGCTGATTCTGGTGCTCGGTGTGGGCCGTGGCGTGAATGGCGCCAAGCGCTGGATCTCGCTAGGTGTGATGAATTTTCAGCCTTCTGAGCTTGCCAAATTCGCGGTGCTTTTGTATGCGTCGGACTACATGGTCCGCAAAATGGAAGTCAAAGAGCACTTCTTCCGCGCAGTTGCACCGATGGCGGTGGCGGTGGCGGTGATCGGCTTGCTGCTCCTGGCCGAGCCGGACATGGGTGCCTTCATGGTGATTGCCGTGATTGCGATGGGCATTCTGTTCCTGGGCGGCGTCAATGCCCGCATGTTCTTTCTGATTGCCGCGGTGATGGTGCTGTTGTTTGCACTCATGATCGCCACTTCCGAGTGGCGGCGTGAACGCATTTTTGCGTACCTCGACCCATGGAATGAAAAGCATGCCTTGGGCAAGGGCTACCAGCTCTCGCACTCCTTGATCGCGATCGGGCGTGGCGAGATTTTTGGTGTCGGTTTGGGCGGCAGTGTGGAAAAGCTGCACTGGCTGCCAGAGGCCCACACCGACTTTTTGTTGGCGGTGATTGGCGAAGAGTTCGGTCTGGTCGGCGTGGTGGTGGTGATTGGCCTGTTCTTGTGGCTGACCCGCCGCATCATGCACATCGGCCGCCAGGCGATTGCCCTGGACCGCGTGTTCTCAGGGCTGGTGGCACAAGGCGTGGGCGTGTGGATGGGCTTTCAGGCTTTCATCAACATGGGTGTGAACCTGGGCGCCTTGCCCACCAAAGGCCTGACCCTGCCACTGATGAGCTACGGCGGCTCCGCCATTCTGATCAACCTCGTGGCCATTGCGGTGGTCCTGCGGGTCGATTATGAAAACCGACAACTCATGCACGGAGGCCGTGTATGAAGCAGAAAACCGCGCTCATCATGGCCGGCGGCACGGGAGGGCACATCTTCCCGGGCTTGGCGGTGGCGCAAGCGCTGATCGACAAAGGTTGGCGCGTCCACTGGCTGGGAGCCCCCGGCAGCATGGAAAGCCGTATCGTGCCCAGCCGCGGCATCCCGCTGGAGTTGGTGAACTTCGGCGGAGTGCGTGGCAAGGGCTTGAAGACCCTGGCCTTCTTGCCCTTCAAACTGTTGCGCGCTTTCTGGGAAAGCCTGCAAGTGGTGCGGCGCGTGCGCCCTGATGTGGTGGTGGGCCTCGGCGGCTACATCACCTTCCCGGGCGGCATGATGGGCGTGCTGTGTGGCAAGCCGTTGGTGCTGCACGAGCAGAACTCGGTGGCCGGCTTGGCGAACAAGGTGCTCGCCGGTGTGGCGGATCGGGTGTTCTCGGCGTTCCCGGGCGTGATGCCCAAGGCCGAGTGGATCGGCAACCCCTTGCGTGCCGAGTTCTTGAACCTGCCCACTCCCGAGCAGCGCTTTGCCGGCCGCAGTGGCCCCCTCAAAGTGCTGGTAGTGGGTGGCAGTTTGGGCGCCCGTGCCCTCAACACGGTGGTGCCGCAAGCACTTGCCTTGATTCCCGAGGGCCAGCGCCCCATCGTGACCCATCAGGCGGGTGAGAAACAAATTGACGAACTGCGCGCCAACTACGCCGCCGCAGGGGTACAAGCCCATTTGACCCCGTTTATCGACAACACCGCTTTGGCATTTGCCGATGCGGACCTGGTGATCTGCCGCGCCGGCGCCAGCACCGTGACCGAACTGGCCGCAGTGGGGGCGCCAGCGGCTTTCGTGCCTTTCCCGTCCGCGGTGGACGATCACCAGACGTTCAACGCCCGATTCCTGGTCGAGCAAGGGGGCGGCTGGCTAATGCCGCAAGCCACGCTGACGCCCGAATCCTTGGCAGAAATGCTACAAAAAACAGAGCGGCCTGCGCTGATGCAGCAGGCGCTGGGAGCTAAAAAGATGCAAAAACTACATGCCACCGATGCGGTGGTCGCCGCCTGCGAGGAGCTTACAAAATGAAGCACGCAGTCAAACACATCCACTTTGTGGGTATTGGTGGTTCCGGCATGTCCGGCATCGCCGAAGTGCTGAGCAATCTCGGCTACGAGATTTCCGGCTCCGACCTCGCCGACAACGCTACTACCCGTCGCTTGGCCGCACTGGGTATCAAGACCTATGTGGGCCATGCGGCCGGTCACGTGACCGGTGCCGATGCAGTGGTCACCTCCACGGCGGTGCAGTCCGACAACCCCGAAGTCATCCGCGCTCGCGAGATGAAGATCCCCATCGTGCCCCGCGCGCTGATGCTGGCCGAGCTGATGCGCCTCAAGCAAGGCATTGCAATTGCTGGTACCCACGGCAAAACCACCACCACCAGCCTCGTTGCCAGTGTGTTGGCAGAAGCGGGTCTGGACCCGACCTTTGTGATCGGCGGCCGCCTCAACAGCGCCGGCGCCAATGCGCGCTTGGGCAGTGGCGACCATATCGTGGTCGAGGCCGATGAGTCGGACGCGTCTTTCTTGAACCTGCTGCCCGTGATGGCGGTGGTGACCAACATCGACGCCGACCACATGGAGACCTACGGGCACGATTTCGGCAAGCTCAAGAAAGCCTTTGTCGACTTTTTGCACCGCATGCCTTTCTATGGCACCGCCATTCTCTGCACCGACGACGCTGCGGTGCGCGACATCTGCGAGCAGGTCACCTGCCCGATCACCAGCTACGGCTTCAACGAAGACGCTGAAGTCCGCGCCGTGAACGTGCGTGCCATGAGCGGCCAGATGCACTTCACCGTGCAACGCCGCAACGGCGTGGTGCTGCCCGATATGGAAGTGGTGTTGAACCTGCCCGGTCTGCACAACGTGCTCAACGCCTTGTCGGCGATTGCAGTGGCCGTGGAGTTGAATATTCCGGATGCAGCGGTCATCAAGGCACTGGCCGAGTTCAAGGGCGTGGGCCGCCGCTTCCAGCGCTATGGCGACCTCACTTTGCCCGCCAAAGAGGGCGAATCCGGTGGAGTCGTCACGGTGATTGACGACTACGGCCATCACCCCGTCGAAATGGCGGCCACCCTGGCTGCTGCGCGGGGGGCATTCCCCGGCCGTCGTTTGGTGTTGGCATTCCAGCCGCACCGTTACACCCGCACGCGGGATTGCTTTGAAGACTTTGTGAAGGTCATTGGCGCCGGTGCCGATGCGGTGCTGCTGGCCGAGGTGTATGCCGCCGGCGAAGCGCCGATTGTGGCCGCTGATGGCCGCTCTCTTGCCCGCGCGCTGCGGGTGGGCGGGAAGGTGGAGCCCCTGTTTGTGGACGACATCGCCGCCATGCCCCAGGCCGCCATCGACAACGCACGCGATGGCGATGTGTTGATCTGCATGGGCGCAGGTTCCATTGGCGCCGTGCCCGGAAAAATCGTTGATTTGCTACAAAATAAGGAGCTGCTCGCGCAGCAGGGACGGGCGCTATGAGCCAAAATAATCTAAATCTCGGCAAGGTGGCCGTGCTGATGGGCGGCGCCTCGGCGGAGCGCGAGGTGTCGCTGATGTCAGGCACCGGCGTGCTCAAGGCGCTGCGTTCGCAAGGCGTGGACGCCCACGCTTTCGACCCCTCGGAACGTGCGCTGGATGAACTCAAGCGCGAGGGTTTTGATCGCTGCTTTATCGCGCTGCACGGCCGCTTCGGTGAAGATGGCACGGTGCAGGGCGCACTCGAGTTGTTGGGCATCCCTTACACCGGCTCCGGCGTAATGGCCTCCAGCATCTCCATGGACAAGGTCATGACCAAGCGCATCTGGCGCTTTGAGGGCTTGTCGACACCCGCATGGCAACAGGTCAAAAGCGCCACCGAAACCCATGCTGCGTTTGCAGCGCTCGGTGCGCCCATGATCGTCAAGCCCGCACGCGAGGGCTCGTCCATCGGCTTCACCAAGGTGATGACGGCGGACCAGTGCGATGCTGCCTACGCGCTCGCGTCGCAGCACGACAGCCATGTGCTGTGCGAGCAGTTCATTGCCGGCGACGAAGTCACCTGCCCGATCTGGGGCCCGACCTCCGCGCCTGAAGCGCTGCCTGTTATTCGCATCGTCGCGCCCGAAGGCAACTACGACTATCAGAACAAGTACTTCACCGACACCACCCAATACCTGGTGCCCGCCGGTTTGCCCGCTGGTGAAGAAGAAGCGATCCAAGCGCTGGTGTGCAAGGCTTACCAGGTGCTGGGCTGCCGCGGCTGGGCCCGGGCGGATGTGATGATTGATGCCAAGACTCGCACGCCTTACCTGCTGGAAATCAACACCTCACCGGGCATGACCGGTCACTCTCTGGTGCCCATGTCTGCCCGCGCGGCAGGCATCAGCTACGAAGACTTGTGTGTGCGCCTGTTGCAAAGCACCGCCACTGACGGGAAGGCCGACGCGTGAACTCTGCCGCCGACACACCGCTGGACGTCAAGCTCATGAACGGGACCGCTGCGCTCCTGTTCGTGGGCTTTGTGGTCCTTGCGGTCGTTGCCGGTGGCAAATGGTTGGGGCGGTTGCAGGTGTTCGCCATTCAGGGCATCACCGTGGCGGGGGATATGAGTCACAACAGCCCGTTGACGCTGCGCGCCAATGTGGCGCCCGGCTTGAGCGGGACGTTTTTCTCGGTAGATCTGGCCCGTGTGCGCGCTGCCTTCGAGGCGGTGCCATGGGTACGGCATGCGGTCGTACGGCGCGAGTTTCCGAACCGCTTGCGCGTCGAACTGCAAGAGCATGTGGCGGTCGCGTACTGGGGCGATGAGCCCGAGCTGCGCTTGCTCAATAGCTTTGGCGAAGTTTTCGAGGCCAATGTGGGCGAGGTCGAGCAAGAAGAGCTGCCCAAGCTGAGCGGCCCTGACGGTGAAAGCGACGAGGTATTGCAGATGTACCGCACGCTGGCGCCTTCCTTTGCGGGCATGGAGCTGGAGTTGGAGCAACTGGAGTTGTCCGACCGCGGCAGTTGGCGCGCGCGCCTGGACGGCGGCGCCGTGATTGAACTGGGCCGTGGTGGGCCGGATGTCGTGGTGGAGCGACTCCAACAATTTTTGAAAACGTTGACGCAAGTGACTTCACGCTACGGGCGCGGCCCCGGATCGCTGGAGTCGGCAGACCTGCGTCACGTCAACGGATATGCCGTCAAGTTGCGTGGCGTCACCACGCTGGCAGCGGCTGATAGCGGCAAGAAGTAGCGCAAACGGAGCAGGGCAACACAATGGCAAAAGAATACAAAGATCTCGTCGTCGGCCTCGACATCGGCACGGCCAAAGTCATGGCGGTGGTGGCCGAGGTCATGCCTGGAGGCGAGCTCAAACTCGCCGGCTTCGGTGTGGCACCCACCAATGGACTCAAGCGCGGTGTAGTGGTCAATATCGATGCGACGGTGGCCAGCATTCAGCAAGCGCTCAAAGAAGCCGAGCTGATGGCCGACTGCAAGATCACCCGTGTGTACACCGGCATCACCGGCAGCCATATCCGTGGCATCAACAGCAGCGGCATGGTGGCGGTGAAAGATCGCGAGGTCACCCAGGCCGACGTGGCCCGTGTGGTCGAAACCGCCAAGGCCATCAACATCTCGACCGACCAGCG
>DAINNP010000035.1:0-14180 GCA_036735785.1 Rhodoferax sp.
CGCCCTCGGCCAGACGTAAGCAAGTGGCCGCAGGTGTAAAGACCTGTAATCGGCGTCATCCGGGCAGACATCCACACGTTGAAAGTGCATAAACCGTTACTTTTAACGGTACGGGCCTCGCCCCTTGTTGCATGTTGAACTTGTCTACCCTCCGTCGTGCCTTGACACATTCCCGTTGGATGGCGGCCCCCCTGATGGCTGCTGCCCTGTGCGCCGCGCCACTGTCGCACGCCAATGACTGGACACCCATCCTGGGCGGTGGTGCCGGTGCAGCGGCTGGCGCTGTGTTGGGGCAAAGTGTCGGTGGCAAAAACGGTGCCGTGATTGGTGGTGCTATCGGCGGCGCAACAGGTGCGGCTGTGACCTCGC
The DNA here is from genome assembly GCA_036735785.1 of Rhodoferax sp. Classification (GTDB taxonomy): domain Bacteria; phylum Pseudomonadota; class Gammaproteobacteria; order Burkholderiales; family Burkholderiaceae_C; genus Allorhodoferax. The sequence goes on from DAINNP010000035.1 coordinate 370, forward strand.
CCGGACGCAACCAGAGTGGCGCCATGATTGGCGGTGCGGTGGGTGGAGCTGCTGGTGCGGCAGTGGGCCAATCGGTCGGTGGCCGTTCAGGCGCCGTGGTGGGGGCTGGTATTGGCGGCGCTGCGGGCACAGGTATCGCACGCGGCATGAACGACCATGCACAAGCCGAGCGTTATGCACAGGGTGGCCCTCGCCACCCGGGTTACCAAACCGGCTACCGCGATGATGACCGTGGCTACCGCAAAGGCTTTGGCCATCACAAGCCGCACCATGGCCACCGCGGCAAAGGCCGCGGCCATGACCGGTTCCGCGACTAAGCCTTAGCTTTTCAAAGTCTGGCTGAAGAATGCCAAGGTGCGTTCCCACGCCAGCTTTGCAGCAGTCGCGTCAAAGCGAGGCGTGGTGTCGTTGTTGAAGCCGTGTTGGGTTCCGGCGTATTGGTGCGCGGTGTAACGCGCGCCGGCTGACTTCAAGGCGGCTTCATATGCGGGCCAAGCGGCATTAATGCGTTCGTCCACACCGGCAAAATGAATCAGCAAAGGCGCTTTGACTTTGACCGCATCCTCTGCCGCCGGGTGGTTGCCATAAAACGGCACGGCCGCTGACAGGCCGGGCAAGCGCACAGACAGCGCGTGTGCCACACCGCCGCCATAACAAAAACCCACGGTACCGAGCTTGCCTGTGGAGTCGGGATGGGCTTGCAGCCACTGGGCAGCGGCCACAAAATCTTCGGCTGTTTTCTTTTGGTCCAGCGTCGCAAACAGGTTGCGGGCTTTGTCTTCATCACCGGGGTAGCCACCGAGCGGCGCCAGGGCATCAGGCGCCAGTACCAAATACCCTTCTAATGCAACGCGGCGTGCAATGTCTTCGATGTGCGGGTTCAAGCCCCGGTTTTCGTGCACCACCAATACAACTGGTAATTTGCCGGTCACGCCTGCAGGCCGCACCAGATATCCCTTGACCGTGCCGTACCCGGCGGCCGATGGCAGCTCCACCGTGCTGGTCAGCAGGCGTTTGTCATCTTTCGGTACCTGCTGTGCCGCCGCAAAGTTGGGACTGAGCGCCGCCAACAAGCCTGCTGCCGTTAAACCACCCACCGCAAATTTCTGCGCCTTTTCCAAAAACCCCCGCCGGTCCACGATGCCATGCACATAGGCATCAAACAGAATGAGCAGTTCTTGGTCAAAGTCTTGGGCAGTTTTGCGTGACATGCGGTCTCCCTTGAAAAAGCGACAGCGTAGCCGAGCCCGGCAGTACCCGGGCTGCCGTCAGTCGGAAGCCCCTGCCTGCGTCGCGCCTTTATGGGGCAACGGGCATGCCGGGCATGGAGCCCAAGGGGACTTCACCGCCCAGTGCTTCCATCAAATCCGGAATCAGCTGCGATAGCTCACCGGTAGAAATCACGACGTCGGCATCAAAGTTGTCTTCTTTGCGGTCGCCTGCGGCTTTGGGCGAGTCTTCAAATACCGTATCCAGAAAAGTCACTTTCTTTAACTGCAAGGCCTCAGTCAACACGAAAGAGACCCGGTCGTTCCATGTCATGGCCAAGCGGGTCGGCATCTTTCCGAGTGCGATGTGTTGGCTCACCTCTTCGGTGTCCAATGGGTGGCGGGTGTAGCGGACCACGGCCTTGGATTCATCAGATGCCTTGAGCTCACATTCGCGGTCTACCGAAAAGTCAGAGGGAGACTCGCGGGTCGACAACCACACCGCCATCGCAGCGGCGGGTGAAATCTGGGTGTTCACCAATTGCACCGCAAAGCCAGGAATCGCCTTGATCAGCGCAGTCATGACCTCATCCGCCTTGCTCTGGCTGCCTGCATCCAAAACGAGTAGGCCGTCTTTGGGATCAATCCAGACACCCACGCTGCCCTGCTTGGTAAATGCCATGGGGAGCAGGGTCAAGCGGGCTTCATCCCGCAGTTCACGCACCTCTTTTTTGCCGGGCTTGCGGCCTGTGCTTACCTCGATCTGTGCGACTTGTTCTTCCACCTTGCGCTTGACTACCGAGCCGGGGACCGACTTCACTTCCATCATGAGTTTGAGTACCCATTGGCCGCCGACCACTTCGACCAACGGGCCATGGGCTTGTCCACGTGGCTCCACCCAGCCTACGGACTTTTCTTGACTGGCACCGCACTCGACAAAGCGGTCCGGTTGCAAAGCGTCTTCTAAATCAGCCTGGGTGACAGACCAGGGTGACGCCAAGCGGTACACGATCACGTTTTTAAACACACAACACCTATCGATTTGTTAATGGAGCATTTTCACGCATCTTTACAAAGCACCATGCTTCCTGCACATCGCAGTTACATGGCCGGACCACACTTGCTCTCAACCTGAACGCGATTCCCGCTGCCAGGTGCACCCCTAAAGGACAAACCTATGAAACCCGCATTCAAAACTTTGGTAGTTGCAGGCTTGTTGGCAACGGCTGGCTTTTCAGTGATGGCACAAAAGCACGGAAATCCTGATGAAGCCATGGGCGGCCGCCCAGGCATGCACCGGATGGATCCCGCAAAAATGGAAGAAATGCACGCCAAGCGCAGCGCTGAACTGAAAGACAAACTCAAGATCACCGCCGCCCAAGAGGCCAACTGGACCACGTTCTCCAATGCCATGAAACCTGCCGCGCGGGCGGACAAACCCAAAATGGACCGCGCTGAATTGGCGAAGTTGTCGACCCCTGAACGCTTGGACAAGATGAAAGCCATGCGCACAGAGATGACCAGTGAACACAACAGCCGCATGGAACAACGCGACCAAGCCGTAAAGACCTTTTACGCCACCCTGACACCTGAGCAAAAGAAGATTTTTGACACTGAATCCTCCAAGCACAAGGGCGGACACGGCGGCAAGTCCAAGCACTGATCTTCTGAAAGCTTCCGCTTTCGACCATTGAATTGATTTTCGTCAATCAATGACGGGGAAGGGTGCCATAGACTGGTTTGCACTATGGCCCCAACCCCTATTTCTCGCATCACCATTCGCCAAGTGGGTTTCTTGCAACCCTTGGCCTGGCTGGCTATGGGATGGCGGGACCTGCACAGGGCGGGAATCGTCAGCCTGACCCATGGACTGGTACTGACGTTTATCGGAGCCGCGATTGTGGCCTTTGCCCGCCACCAATTTTGGCTTCTGGCAGGGGCACTGAGTGGGTTTCTCGTTATTGCACCGGTTCTCGCCACCAGCTTGTACGCACTGAGTCGCGCCCTCGAGCGGGATGAGCCTGCAGATTGGGGCGTGATTTCGCAAACGTGGCTGAATTGGCAAGACCAGCGCCTGAACCGTTGGGGCGAAGACTACTGGCGCATGCTGCGCTTTGGCATCTTGCTGGCCGGTGCTGCCACTACCTGGGTATTGACGTCGGCCGCACTCATTACCTTGTTTGCACCTTCGCCTGTTCACTCGCCGATCGACTTTGTTCACTTTGTCATCTTGGCCAAGGATGGCTGGCTTTTTGAAGTCTGGCTGGCATTGGGTGCGGTGCTGGCTGCCCCGATGTTTGCATCGACAGTGGTCGCAATGCCTTTGCTACTGGACCAGCAAGTCACACTCAAAACCGCCATATTGACCAGTTGGCGGGTCGTTCTGGAAAACCCGGCAGTCATGGCGTGGTGGGCCGCCCTGATCATGGGCTTCACCTTGCTGGGATTGGCCTCATTGCTGCTCGGCTTGATTCTGGTGATCCCCATGCTGGGCCATGCCAGTTGGCATGCCTACCGGGATTTGGTGCGGATCGAGCCCTTGTCTGACGAGGCGCCTTGATGCTGGGTTTCTCCGAAGAACAGATTGCCACTTTCGGACTCACGTTCGGAGTCGGCGCCTTTATTCTCTACATGCTGTTCATCATTGCTCAGCTGGCTTGGGAGTCAAAAGCCGGAAAGTTTGGCACCTTTGTCCTGTTCCTGGGGCTTGCCTTCGGCATGGTGGGTTTTATCGCCAAATTCCTGATTCAGTGGTTTCTTACTTCAGCACTGTGAAGCGGTCTCAGGCGCCGAGCACCCGGTTTTTACCGGCTCTTTTGGCAAGGTACATCGCCTGATCCGCACGGCGTATCGCTTCGGCGGGTGTTTCACTTTCGGTCATTTGGGCGACCCCGGCACTGAAGGTGATCAACACCTTCTCAGTACCGGCCAGAAAGAACCGTTTGGTCAATTCACGCTGTAGACGGGTCATGGCCTCGATTCCCTTGTCGAGCACCGTATCGGGCAGCAAGATCACAAACTCTTCACCACCGTAGCGGGCCAGAGTGTCTTGCGGTCGCATGCATTCACGCGCGACCGTGGCCAAATGGGTGAGCGCGATATCGCCCGTAGCGTGGCCCATCGTGTCGTTGAGCTTTTTGAAGTTATCAATGTCCAACAGTGCCACACTCAACACACTGGCATTCCGCTTGGTGGTTGACACCTCACGAATAAGCGCTTCGTCAAGGCCCTTGCGGTTCAAAGCCCCTGTCAACGCATCATGGCGGGCTTGCAGACTCACGCGGTCCAACTCTTTGTGCAGCTTGGCCAACTCCACTTCGGTCTGCTTGGCACGCTCTTGCATGGCCCCCAGCTGTTCGCGCGATATCTGACTCTCTTGCGCCATACCGCGGGTGGTACCCACCACATCTTTCAAAACAGGCGCAATGTCTGACAAGTTCTTGGCTTGCTCAATCAAGCGTGCACTTTCTTCCAATTTGCCCTGAAAACTGCCCGTGGATTGGGTCATCTGGGCCAAGCGCTCAATAAAGGTCGCCAGCATGGTGCGCATCTCATCCTGCGCCTCCAGCATTTTGAATTTGGCATCTTTTTGCTTGAAGATCACATCGTTGAGCAAGCGCTCCAGCTCGTCGATCCGGCGCAAGCTCAGAGGTGGCGTGGACACGCTGATCAAGGCATCCATCTGGCCTTTGAGCCATTGCTCATCAATGCTGAGTTCGCCGATATTGACGAACACCAGATGCAAAAGCTTAAGCAAGCCATTACGGATTTCCGCCTGGTCTTCGGCCGCAAAAGACAAACGATGACTGTACGCCGACAGCAAGTTTTTAAGGGTCAACGCCTCTGCCTTGGGATCGCGCATGGCTTGCAGCAGCTGCTGTGTTTGCTCGCGGAATCGGGCATCGTCAGTGTCAAGCGCAGGTTGTGCGTATTCGATCAAACGCGCTATCTGTACAAAAAACTCGCTGGTCAGCGCTGCCGGATTGGGGGTCGCGGCTCCAGTCGCAATCTCTGCGCCGGCCAGTGGTGCACTGCCTGATGGATCTGATGCCAACGTCGACACAAATCCACCATAGCCCACCAAGGCTGTTTTCACACCGTCCCAACTCAAGCGATCAATCGCGTAGTCCAGCAAGGCCTTTTGCTTTTGCTGTCCGGGTGTTTTGAGCGGCAAGGACTGCGACAGATCCCGAAGGAAATCCGCCGGGAACGGTTGTATGGACGGAATGCCAGCGATCTCGTTGTAGACCGACTGGTAATTCGCAGGCGTAGGTACCAGCTTTCTGGCAGTGAGTTGCTTCAGCGTTTCTCTGGCAATTTCAAAAGAACGTTTTTCGACCATGCGCAATTCTCTCTTTGACTCACGCCTGTACCAAGCGGAGCCTCATTGTCGTTCGAATGGATGGAGAGACATCTCTCCGCTTCGCCATTGTCACTCAGACCGCGAACCTTCGATGAGAATAACTCTGTGCATAAACTTCACAACAACTCAGAGTTATCCACAAAATTTTTGAAAAACTCAAAGTTATTCAAGCTTTGGGTACAACTCAAAAGCAGAGTCACGCACAAGAGTGAGAAGACCGTAAGTTATTGATTCATATAGTGAAAATTTGCTTATCCACAGAAGAGGGCAATCCTTATCTACTACTACTATTTTGAATTTAAAGAATTAAGACAATAGCAAGGAACTTTTTTTCCACTTTTTTGAGCTCGTTTTTTTTTACGAAAAAAACTTGTGTACATCTGAAATTTCGTGACCGAATCCGCTCAAACCGCACCATCGATCAAGTAAGATTTGCGTATTCGAATCCGTTCAGTACCTACAACCCTCCATGCCAGCTACTCCTGCAGCGCAAACGCGTCAGACGTTTGAAATCAAAAGCGCTCAAATGAATCTGGTCGCTTTGCTGGTGAAGTCCGCAAACTTGGAAGAGTTGTCAGAAGAACTCGCGAAAGCTTTTGGACCTGCAGGTGAAACACCTGATTTTTTTGACAACGATGCGTTAGTCATTGATTTCTCACAGGTTCCCGACAATGAGCAGCCGCGGGATCTTGTGAAATTCACTGCATTTCTCAAAAGCTGTCGTTTGACACCTGTCGCTATCCGTGGAGGTCACCCTGCATGGAAAGAGTTCGGCCTGAAAGCCGGTTTAGCAGAAGCTGAGCAAGATGTGCAACTGAGCAAACAAGTTGCCAGACCGGCAGCAGCTAAAGAAACCGTTATTCAAGAAGTGATCCGGGAAGTACCCGGGCCTTCAACGATGGTGGTCGACAAGCCTTTGCGATCTGGACAAAAAGTCTATGCAAGAGGCTGCGATCTTGTGGTGTTGGCTATCGTCAACCAAGGCGCTGAAGTGGTCGCTGACGGTAATATTCATGTGTATGCACCCTTGCGTGGCAAAGCCATGGCAGGTGCGCGTGGAAACACCAAAGCGAGAATCTTTGCTTTGCAATTGGAACCTGAACTGGTGTCTATCGCCGGGGTGTACCGCACCAGCGAAAATCCCTTACCCAAAGACATCCACGGGAAAACCGCCCAGATTCGCTTGAGCGAAGATGGACAAGAAAAATTACTGATTGAAGCCCTCAAGGCTTAACGTTCCACACCTTTTGAAAGATTAGCTTTTCATGACCAAGATCATTGTTGTCACATCAGGTAAGGGGGGCGTTGGAAAGACAACGACCAGCGCAAGTTTTGCAACAGGTCTGGCGATGAGAGGCGCAAAAACAGCGGTTATCGACTTTGACGTGGGTTTACGGAATCTGGATCTGATCATGGGTTGCGAACGCCGCGTGGTGTACGACCTGATCAATGTGATCCAGGGAGAAGCGAACCTGAATCAGGCGCTTATCAAAGACAAGCAGTGCGACAACCTTTACATCCTGGCAGCTTCGCAAACCCGGGACAAAGATGCACTGACCCAGGAAGGCGTAGAAAAAGTCCTGAAGGATTTGTCCGCTCTGGATTTCGAATTCATCGTGTGCGATTCACCCGCCGGTATTGAAACCGGTGCACTCATGGCGATGCATTTTGCCGATGAGGCCTTGGTGGTCACCAACCCTGAAGTGTCTTCTGTCCGGGATTCCGATCGTATTTTGGGAATGCTGTCGAGCAAGACCAAACGCGCCATGGAAGGCGGAACGCCCATCAAAGAGCATTTGCTGATTACCCGCTACAACCCTGCGCGAGTCGATCAAGGACAAATGTTGTCCTTGGACGATATCCAGGACATCTTGCGTATTCCTTTGATCGGCGTTATCCCCGAGAGCGAGTCTGTTTTGCAGGCATCGAACCAAGGTGTTCCTGCCGTTCACATGCAAGGCAGTGATGTGTCAGAGGCTTACAAAGACGTGATTGACCGTTTCTTGGGCACTGACAAGCCGATGCGTTTTACAGAAGCACCCAAACAAAGTCTGCTGAAACGCTTGTTTGGAGGCAAGTAAGGCCATGTCACTTCTTTCCTTTTTGCTTGGTGAAAAGAAAAAAACTGCAAGTGTTGCCAAAGAGCGTTTGCAAATTATTCTTGCCCACGAGCGCAGCGGTCGCAATGCCGCCGAACCGGATTACCTGCCTGCATTGCAGCGCGACTTGGTCGCCGTTATCAGCAAATACATCCATATCAATCCGGATGACATCAAGGTACATCTGGAGCGCCAGGACAATCTTGAGGTTTTGGAAGTCAAGATCGAACTGCCTGACGCTCGTTAAGCGATTCAGGTCACCGGCAGAGCGGTTCTGTCGATGACGCGGCGCAAGACAAAACTGGAGTGCACACCGGTAACGCCGTCAATACGGGTGAGCTTGTTGAGCAGCAAGGCTTGGTAATGGTCCATGTCCTTGACGGCGACTTTGATCTGGTAATCCGCATCCTGTCCGGTGATCAACAGGCACTCCAACACTTCCGGCAGGACTGCAACACTGGCTTCGAAGTTGGCAAAACGCTCCGGTGTGTGCCGATCCATGGAAATGTGGACGAGCGCTATCAGCGATAGGCCCAGCTTTCTGGCGTCCAGCATCGCCCTGTATCCCAGAATCAAACCAGACTCTTCCAAAGCGCGGACGCGTCTCAAACACGGTGATGGAGACAAACCAATGCGGTCCGCAAGGTCCTGATTGGCAATCCGGCCATCTACTTGGAGAATTTCCAAAATTTGCTGGTCATAGCGATCGATATTCATTAGATTCCAATTTTTCATTGATTATTGGAATATTGTGCCATTAGTATGCAATTTCTCTGCAATTACGCTATAACCTGACCCACTCTCCGTTTTACACTTTAGCCATGGATTGAACAACAGTCCTGTTGAATGAAGTGGTTTGATCAAGATCACTTTTTGGGGACTCTGAAAACCAGACGATCCATAAAAAATGCCCTGACCTCCACCCGGAGTCAGGGCATTTTTTTTTCGCCGCTAGGATGTCAGCATGACTGAACAAGCTCCTTACCAAACAGTTTTGCAAAATCTACTGTTTCAGCAACGGGTTGCCGCCTTGGGGACCGTGGATGAACACGGTGATCCACAGGTATCGATGGTGCCGTTTGCCTTGGACCGCGAAACGGGTCATTTGGTCATCCATGTGAGTACCTTGTCCACGCATACAGCCAACTTGAGAAAACAAGCATCAGCTGGTTTGATGGTCATGCAGCCAGAACAAGCCGGCACAGGCGTTCATGCGCTGCCACGCGTATCACTGCAAGTGGAAGCTCGTTTTGTGGACCGTGATGCGGCAATCTGTGGGCAAACGAAAGAGATCTATACCAACCGGTTTCCGGATATGGCATTTATGACCGATTTTGCTGATTTTTCACTGGTACGTCTGGTTCCACGATCCGTTCGCTTGATTTCAGGCTTTGGAGCAGCCCGAAAAATAGAACTTTCGCAATGGATGGGCGTTGTGGCCTCAGATTAGGCTTGTTCAATAAACTTGACCATCACTTTGGCAAAGTCCTGGCCTTCGTGCCCGTGCTCTAAGCTTTCCATACTCTCTGCGTAATGGGCTTCGCCCAAGACGTGTTTGCGTTTATTCAGCAGATAGGCACTGTAATCTTCCACAAACTCCGGATGCGGCTGTATGCACAGCACTTCATTCCCTTTCGCATACGCCGCAATCGGGCAGCGGTCACTGCTGGCTAGTAGGCGCGCACCTTCCGGCAACTCCAGAACTTGATCTTGATGGCTTGCCAACAAGGCAAACTGCTCCCTGCCACTAGCTGCGAAATCTGCGTCATGCCATTGATAGGTGTTGCGACCTGTCACCCAGCCTTGAGGAGCTCTTGCCACCTTGGCTCCAAGACAATAAGCAATTAATTGATGGCCAAAACAGATACCCAGCAATTTGGTGTCGGTCTTCAGGAGTTCGGTAACCCGACGACGCAGCTCGACGACCCAAGCTTCATCAGAAAATGAATCGGCTTTGCTGCCAGTTAACAAGACAGCGTCGTAATCGTCAAAAGAATCGGGGTATTGCTGGAGGGGGGTGCTGAAATGATCCATCGCCCAGTCTGTTGCGCCCGCTTGACGCAAAACCTTTTCCAGCATCGTGCCGTAGCTGCGATAGGTTGGAACCAGTGCTTCGTCGATTGTGTCGTTGTCCAGAATACAAATTTTCATCATCTCGCCTGTCGCTGTTTCACTAAGAAAACCACACCCAATCGGCCGGGAATCCCCGCCGAATATCGCTTTTGAGCGCTCCATGCTACATTAGCGAGTCGCCAAAAAGCGATTGGCAGTGTGAATGCGTGATGCAAAAACACAATTCTCCCGGCTGTGGAGAGTCCAATCCGGCTCCAATAAAGCCACTTGCAGCGATAGATTCCACAAAACGGCAGCTTTTCTCCTCGTGAGCACTTTGCCTCTGCTGTGGCCAGCGTGTTTGTATTTTATTGATTCAGAACCGAAATTAGATTGACGATTTGCATCCAGTCATCACCGGCAAACACCGCATTGCTGCCCGCATCCAGTCACATTGTGTTGGAAGGCAGCTGCACAAGCACCGATCGTGAGCGTTAACGCATCAACCGATCGAATCATGCGCAATCACGACAAATTTTTCACGCTGGATGCAACTGCAGTCGCTGCAATCGCATCAGGCAATCATGGGGTTCTGGCCTTGTCGGTCCCCGGTAATACATAAGTTCAGAGGACGTTATATGGCTAAAGAAGATCTGATTGAAATGATGGGCGTAGTGAACGAAGTTCTGCCCGATACGCGTTTTCGCGTGACTCTGGATAACGGTCACCAGCTGATCGCCTATTCGGCGGGCAAGATGCGCAAGAACCACATCCGCATTTTGGCGGGTGACCGTGTGTCCCTCGAGTTGTCTCCTTACGACTTGAGCAAGGGTCGTATCAACTTCCGCCACATTGAGGGCCGAGGCCCCATGACACCACGTCGTTGAACGTCGGTAGTTTTTGTCTTAGCAAGAGATTTTTCTACCGGCACGGACAAAAACGCTATAAAAATAATAGCTGTTCGCGCAAAAGCCGCGGGCAGCACTCGATGTTTTTCTTAAAACTTGAACATCGACGTCTCTTTAATCAGGACAAAACAAAAGAGCCCACACCAACGGTGTGTCACCGCCGGAGTGGGCTATTCATTGAATATACAGGACCGGATCAGTGTGAATCACGCGGAACAGCCGCCCCGCTTCCACCTACCAAAAAGTCCAAGTCCGCACCCAAATGTGCTTGCTGCACGGTTTCAACGTACAGCTTGTACCAACCGCGTTTCGGCTTTTCAGGCGATTTCCACAGGGCTAAGCGGCGCGCGAGTTCTTCGTCTGAAATCTCAAGATGCAGTTTGCGTTCCGGCACATTGAGCTCAATCATGTCGCCGTTTTGCACCACGGCCAACGGGCCGCCAGCCGCCGCTTCCGGAGAAGTGTGCAAAACCGTTGTGCCATAAGCGGTACCACTCATGCGCGCATCGGAGATGCGCACCATATCGGTGATGCCCTTTTTGAGCACCTTGGGTGGCAGGGGCATGTTGCCGACTTCTGCCATACCGGGGTAACCGCGCGGGCCACAGTTTTTCAACACCATGACGCTGTTTTCATCGATGTCCAGGTCAGGATCATCAATCTTGGCGTGGAACTCTTCAATCGATTCAAACACCACGGCAGGCCCACGGTGCTGCAGCAAATGTTTAGAGGCAGCGGACGGTTTGATCACTGCGCCATTAGGTGCCAGGTTGCCACGGACCACCGCAATGCCGGCTGCCGGCATGAAAGGATCGTCGACGGTTTTGATCACGTCGCGGTTGTAGCAAGGGGCGTTGGCCACGTTTTCGCGGATGGTTTTTCCGTTCACTGTGAGGGCATCTCCGTGCAGCATCGGCAGAATTTCGCGCATCACTGCGGGCAAGCCGCCGGCGTAGCAAAAATCTTCCATCAGGTACTTGCCCGACGGTTGCAGGTTCAGGATGTTGTTGACTTCCGAACCCAGCTTGTCGAAGTCTTCGAGCTTCAGGTCGACGCCGATGCGCCCTGCAATCGCCAACAAGTGAATGACTGCGTTGGTGGAGCCACCAATAGCCGCATTGGTGCGGATGGCATTCTCAAATGCCTGTCGCGTCATGATCTGCGACATCTTGATGTCTTGCTTGACCATTTCTACGATGCGGCGGCCTGTCAATTGAGCCAGGCGTTTGCGGCGTGTATCCGCGGCAGGAATGGCTGCATTTTCAGGCAGTGCCATGCCCAGCGCTTCCACCATGCTGGCCATGGTGGACGCAGTTCCCATCGTCATGCAGGTGCCGCTGGAACGGTGCATGTCGCTCTCGCAAGACGAAAACTCCGCCATCGTCATCTCACCGGCGCGCACCATTTCCGACATTTGCCAGACACCCGTGCCGGAGCCCACATCTTTCCCACGGAACTTGCCGTTGAGCATGGGGCCGCCCGACAAACCGATGGTCGGCAGGTCACAGCTGGCTGCACCCATCATCAAAGAGGGCGTTGTCTTGTCGCAACCCATGAGCAGCACTACGCCGTCAATCGGGTTGCCGCGGATACTTTCTTCAACATCCATCGATGCCAGATTGCGGAACAACATGGCCGTGGGGCGCAGCTGAGTTTCACCCAGCGACATCACCGGAAACTCGAGCGGGAAACCGCCTGCTTCGTACACCCCACGCTTGACGAATTCAGCCAACTCACGGAAGTGGCCATTGCAAGGGGTTAACTCGCTCCAGGTGTTGCAAATGCCGATGATCGGGCGGCCATCCAGCAAGTCGTGGGGATAGCCTTGGTTCTTGATCCAACTACGGTGCACAAAACCATCGCGGTCCTGGCGGCCGAACCATGCTTGGCTGCGGCGAAATGGGGGCTTTTCGGAATCCATGGGGTTGCCTCTTTATGGGTGGAGGCGGGGCCTCCGGTTCTTGACAGCAGGCATGGTAACAATGCAAAGTGATAATAGAAAATGAATTTAGAGACAGTTCATATATCTATATTGCAATCAAATTTGAGAAAAAATGATGTCAGACCCCACAAAACTCGCCCGTTATTTCAGTCTGGAAGGTAAAAACGTTTTCATTACCGGTGGCGGCACCGGTATCGGCGCGGCCATCGTCACCGCCTTTGTCGAACAAGGTGCCCATGTGGCTTTTGTGGATGTGGCCGAGGGCGAAAGCCGCGCACTGGCAGCGCAGCTGGCAAGCGGTAGCAAGGCAAAAATCTGGTGGCGCACCTGTGATGTGCGCGATGTGGCGGCGCTTCAGGCTGCAACCAACGATGCCGCCCGCGAACTGGGTGACTTTTCGGTATTGGTGAACAACGTGGCGCGCGACGATCGCCATACGCTGGAATCGGTGACCCCCGAGTATTGGGATGAGCGCATGTCAGTCAACCAGCGCCCGGCGTTTTTTGCGATTCAGTCCCTGGTGCCCGGCATGAAACGGCTCGGCGGCGGCTCCATCATCAATCTCGGCTCCACCGGTTGGCAAACTAAAGGGAGCGGCTACCCCTGCTACGCGATTGCCAAATCGTCCGTGAACGGCTTGACCCGGGGTTTGGCAGATAGCCTCGGCGCTGATCGCATCCGCATCAACACCGTGTCGCCCGGCTGGGTGATGACAGAGCGCCAGATCAGCATGTGGCTCAATGCCGAAGGCGAAGCCGACATCCAGCGCAACCAGTGTTTGCCGGACAAACTCCAACCTTCCGATGTTGCGCGCATGGTCCTGTTCCTCGCGTCAGACGACGGCGCCATGTGCACCGCCCAGGAATTCAAAGTCGACGCAGGCTGGAACTAAGCCCCGCAAGGCTCAGACCGCTGCGCTGGGCTCCACGCTGAAAGCTTTGCCGTAGACCGTCATGGCAGAGGCTTTCAGCGCGCGCAAAACGACCTCGCCGGCAGGCGACAAAAGCCGGTCCCGCCGGGTGATGAACCCGAAGGGCTCCATCTCGCAAGGCATGGCCACCGGCAAAATCGACATCAGTCCGTGGTTGGCGTAATACCGCGCGACGTCTACCGCCATCACGCTCACCATGTCGCTCTGCTGCATCATTTTGCTGATGAACAGCAGCGCGCTGGTCTCCACGCTGTTCGATGGCTGCTCCAACCCGAGCTCCTGAATCATCAGGTCAAACCGGTGCCGCA
>DAINNP010000036.1:0-13883 GCA_036735785.1 Rhodoferax sp.
TGGACGTGGTGAGCCGCACCCTGCTGCGCGCGGGCGACTATGTGATGGTCGAAGAGCCCGGCTGGGCGGTGGAGTTTGCCCGGCTGGACGCTTTGGGCATGCGCATTTTGCCGGTGCCGCGCCGTGCTGACGGGCCGGACCTGGAGGTGATGGCCAAGTACTGCGAGGTGCACAAGCCCAAACTGTTTGTGAGCGTGAGCGTGTTCCACAACCCCACCGGTTTTTGCCTCTCGCCCAGCAGCGCTTACCGCATCCTGCAGTTGGCGAATCAGCACGATTTTCATATTGTCGAAGACGACACCTACAGCCACTTTGCCCCCGAGCACGCCACCCGCTTGTGCGCGCTGGACGGGCTGCAGCGCACCATTTATGTGGCGGGCTTTGCCAAGATCCTCGCGCCCAACTGGCGCGTGGGCTACATGGCCGCGCCCAAAGACCTGGCCGAGCGCTTGCTCGACACCAAGCTGCTCTCCACCCTGACCACGCCGGCCTTGCTGGAAAAAGCCATTGCCTGGTGCATCGACCAGGGCCAGCTGCGCCGGCACGCCGAGCGCATTCGCACCCAGCTGGATGCTGCGCGCGCCCGCAGCGTGAAGCTGGCGCTGGCCCACGGTTGCACCTTTGCGTCGGACCCGGTGGGCTTGTTTGGCTGGGTGGAGACCGGGGTGGACACCGACGCCCTGAGCCAGCGCATGTTGGACGAGGGCTACCTGCTCGCCCCCGGCGCCCTGTTTCATGCGCAGCGCACGCCCAGCAGCCTGATGCGCATCAACTTTGCGTGTACCCAAGAGGCGCAGTTCTGGAAAACCTTTGCACGGTTGCGCGATGAACGACGTAGCGGTTAGTGCTATATTTTTGATAGCTGATTGCGAAGTATATACAAGGACGTTCAAGGGTTTTTAAAAACTCCTCAGGGCTGCGCCAAAGCGCGCAAGAGTGCGCGGTTGACCTCGTCGGTCGGTATCTGGTGGGCGCGGCAGACCTCGCGGATGACTTTGGTGTTGCGGCCCTCCAGGGCGACGGCCACCGCCAGCCACGGCGCATAAGGGCCGGTCTGGCCCACCACCGCAGACGCAACCCGCCCCGGCAGGGGCAAGCGGTGCAGTGCTGCGCCCAGGTTTTCGCCCAGCAGCACATCGACTTGCGAAAACACACCGCACAAAAATACCTCCCGGCGCAGCTCGTCCTCGACGCCTGCGTCCGCCAGGTGCTCCATGATGCGGGCGCGCAGCACCATGTTGTGGCGGATGGGGTCGATGTTGCTGTCGGCGCTGGCGTGGGGCAAGTGCTCCATCAGCCAGGCCCGTAAGCGGCTGTAGCCGAGGGTCATCAAAGCCTGGCGCAGGCTGCCGATTTCGTTGCGCAGGCCCAAGGCGGCTGAGTTGGCAAAGCGCATGAAGCGGTAGCAGAGCAAAGGCTCGCGGCCCATGGCGTGTTCCAGGGCGTCGAGGGATTCGTCCGCATCGATCGCCTTGACCAAGTCCAGCAGCGCCTGGCGGGCGGGCTGGATCTGGCGGTAGCGGTAGGCGTACAACACCTCTTCTGCCGGCCAGCCGGACACCGCGCGCACATGCTGCTGGTCGAGCGCATGCTCCACCAGGGCTTGGCTGGCCAAGGATTCATACAGTTGCCCGCTTTGCACCGGGCTCTCTGGCGGGCGCGACGCAGCGCTGCTGCCGTCCTGGCTGCGTTGCAGGGCCGCGCGCAGTGCACCCAGCGCTTGTGCTGGAGTGAGCGAAAGCACGGTGGAGTGAAACCACTGCGCCATGTCGGCCTGCGGGCGCTCGCCCGGCTCGCCGCACCACACCAGCTTGACGCCACGTTGCTGTGCCTTGCGCACGCGCCCGGCCAACAGGGCGTCGTTGAGCCAATGCTCGGGTACTTCGACCCAGATGTTGGGCGCGCTGCTGTGGTCCAGCAAGTCGGCCAGCAGACTAGGGGTGCGCGCATGGAGCAGGCAAATCTCGCGGGACGCCGGCCAGAGCTCTTGGAGGGATTCGATCAGGTGGGTGGCATCGACCGCGCTGCTGCTGTCCGGGTCCAGCCAGAGCCGCACGCCCATGCGCTTGCGCCATTGGTCCCACAGGGCTTCGTACCCGATGGTGATGCTGCCAAGGACCGAGCTGCTCATGGCCTTAGCTGATGAAGTTGAACAGCGAGAGCTTTTGCACTTGCGCGTACGACTGCAAGGCGGCCTGGTAGCCGGTTTGCTGGTTCTGGAAGTCGGCAATGCCTTTGATCATGTCGAGGTCTTCCGCGCGTGAGCGGTCGGCTTCGAGCTGGATGCTCTTGCTCTCTTGGTTCGAGGTAATGCGGTCAGCCCGGTTCAGCAAGTCGCCGGCCTGGCCCCGGATGGCGGACACCCGGTTCATGCCGATGTCGAGGTTGTAGATCGCCTGGCCGACAGCCTGGGTGGCGGCATTTGAGTTGGCGGCACCGCCGATGTCGCGGATGGCGTCGTCCATGACGCTGAAGATGCTGGGGTTCGGGTCGACCGTGATCACATCACCGGCGGCAGGTGTGCCGGTGATGGTGAGCGACAGGCCGGGCATGCCGTTGATCGCAGGTGCCTGGTTCACGGAGACCGGTTTTCCGGTGGGATAGTCGGGCACGGTGAAGGGGCCGACCTGATAAGGCGGGCCGGGGAAGGTGGGCAGGTCTCCGGTGGCCGGAATCTCTTCTACGGTGTAGCTGATGGAGCTGGTTCCGGCAGTGGCGCCGGCGGTCACCGGGCCAAAGGTAATTTTGTAGCTGGCGCGGCTGACCAGGCTGGAGTCGGTCACGGTCACGTTGCTGGTGGTGAGTGCCCGGTCGCTGGGGATGGTGCTGGTGCTGACGTTGTAGACACCATCGCGCGAGGTCTGGTGCATGAATGCGCTTTCGCCATCCAGGGTGCTGGCAATCGCGATTTCGCTGGTGGCGGTTTGACCTGGCAGGCCGTTGTAGGTGTAGTCAGGCACGGTTGTGGTGGGGCCGGTGAACGGCTCGGCGGCGCTGGCCAATGCGCCGAACAGGGGTTGGCCGTTGGTGTCCTTGCGGTTGGCGTAACCCAGAATCTGCTCACGCAGCCCTTGCAGTTGGTTGGCAATCGTTTTCCGCTCTGCGGGGGTGTGGCTGCCGTTACCGGCGCTGACCACCAGTTCGCGGAACTGTTGGATGGCGTCCACCACATCGCCCAGGGTGCTTTCGGCGTTGGCAATCGTGTTGCGCTGGGATTCGAGGGCGCGTTGGTCGGTCGCAATGCGGGCCAGGCGGGTGAGGGCGCGTTCGGCTTGGGCGGCGCCGGTCGGATCGTCGCTGGCGCGCACCACCTTTTTGCCGGAGGTGAGGTTTTCTTGCAGGTTCGACAAAGCGGTTTGCCGCTTGGCGAGGTTGCTGATCGCGTTGTCGTAGGTGTTGGCAGAGGCGAGGCGGGAGAGGTTGACGGCCATGCTGTGACTCCTTCAGGCCTTAACGGCCCAGGCCCTGGATCAGGGTGTCGAAAATGTTTTGTGCAATCTGGATCATCTTGGCAGAGGCTTGGTAAGCCTGCTGGTATTGGATGAGTTTGGCGGCCTCTTCGTCAAGGTTGACGCCGGAGACCGCGCTGCGGTCCTGCTCCAGATTGGCAGCAATCGTGCTCGAAACCGTAGCGGAGTAGCCCGCACTCTGGGTGCGGATGCCGATCTGCGAGATCGCGCTGGCATAACCGTCGGTCATGACCGAGCCATCGAACATGGCTTTGTCGCGCAGGTTCATCATGGCCGTGGCGTTGCCGCCGTTGAGCTTGAGGTCGAGCTTGAAGGCCGGGTCCTTGATATCCACCACTTTGAAGGTGTCCCCATTCTTGGGGGTGCCGGTGAGCTTGAGGCTCCATGCCGAAGACGTGATCGCCGTGCTGGGGTCAAAGGCGAACGACGTAGGGGGAACACCCGCGTCGTCAGAGCGGGTGTAGGTGACCGCATTGGTGACAGCGTCTACCGCAAATGTGAGGGTGACCGGTGCTTGAGGGGTCGCGGTTTGGACGTTGGTTAACGCCGTGAGCGACACCTGTTGCAAGCTGCCTTTGTTGGTGGTGCCCATGGCGCCGGCAATCGGGCTGGAGACTGCCAGTTGGCGGGGGGTGGAGAACACCCGTTCGACGTTGCTCGCGGCGGTGGCAAACGGTTGAATCAAAAAGCGGTCGCCGGCGGCCGGCACTTGTGCGGGTGGGCCGGCGATGGCGCTGGGCATTCCGAAGGTGATGCCGTCTACCGTGGCCAGCGTGGTGTCGGGCAGCGTCTGGTTGAAGTTGGTGACTTTGCCGTCCGAGAGCCGGATGATGCTGCCGCTTGTGGCCGAGTTGAAGTTGATGGTGTAGTCCGACGCGGCGAAACGGGTGGAGTCGCTGATGGCGATAGTGACTTCCACCAAGGGGTTGGAGTTGAGTGTTGCCGGTGCGGTGGGCGTGCGGATGTTGTCCGGCGCCTTGAACCCGGCCGTGGAAAACAAGGGCCCGCCGGCGTTGCCGTCGAGGTCCAGGCCGAGCGCATGTTGCGTGTTCATTTGCGTGGTGATGGCCAGCGTAAGCCGGCCTAGCAGGTTGCGGCCTTCTGCCAGATCGGTGTTCTGGAAGCGCAGCAAGCCGGATACCTCGCCGCCGCCCAAGGCGTTTTCGTCGAGCAGAACCTGCTGCCCGTCCCGGGTCATCGAGAGTTTGGTTTTGAGCGGGTCACCAAAGTCATCACTCACCACCGTGACCGGGGACACGTTTGTGCCCAACACCAGCGGCTGGCTGCCGGCCAGGAAGATGCCGACCGTGCCGTCGTCCGCGGGGATGGAGGTGGTTTGTACAAATTGGTTGAGCTCGCGCACCAATTGGTCGCGGCGGTCGAGCAGGTCGTTAGGCGGCTGCCCTTTGCCTTGTGCGCGGGCAATTTCCTGGTTCACATCGGCAATGTTGCGGGCCAGTGTGTTGATGTTGTTGACCTTTTGGCTGATCTCTTGCGCCACGCCGGCTTGCAAGTCCTGGATGGCTTGCGATGCTGCGCGGAAGCGGCCTGCTGTTTCGTCCACACGGGTGAGTGCCACGGTGCGGGCGGTGAGGTCGGTCGGAGCGCTGGCGACGTCAGAAAACGCGTTCATCATGTCGCTGACCGCGGCGCCCAAACCGGTGCTGCCGCCTGAGAAGATGTCCTGGAGCTGGTTGAGCTTGTTGGAGCGGGCGACATCCGCATTTTGGGTGGCACTGGCCAATGTGGCTTGGCGGGTCAGGAAGGCGCTGAAGTTGCGTTGGATGGTTTGCACATCCACGCCTTTGCCGATGTAGCCACCTCCGGTGAACTGGCCCTCCACCGCGGTGAGCACCACGCTTTGGCGCGAATAGCCGGGCGTGTTGACGTTGGCGATGTTGTTGCCGGCAGTCTGCAGGGCGATCTGATTGGCCTGCAGAGCCCGGGTGCCGATATTGAGGACGCTCATAGTCTGTCGCTGGCTCGATTACGCCTGCACTTGCGCGCGGCGCAGGTGCAAGGTGGTGTTGATGGCGCGGCTCAGTTTGGCTGCGTACTCGGGGTCGGTGGCGTAGCCAGCTTTTTGCAGGCCGGTGGCAAAAGCCGTGACGGACTGGGTTTGCTGGCGTGCCTTCGCGTAGCGCGGGCTGTCCGAAATCAGGCGGGCGTAGTCTTTGAACGAGTCTTCAAAAGAGTCGTAAGCGCGGAATTTGGCGACCTTCTTTTGCGCGACGCCATTCACATACTCGGTGGTCGTGATTTCGGCGACTTTGCCGGTCCAGCTGGATCCGGCCTTGATGCCGAACAGGTTGAACGAGTTGCTGCCGTCTTTGTTCTTGATCTGGTGCTTGCCCCAGCCTGTTTCGTGACCCGCCTGGCCGAGCATGAAGCTGGCAGGAATGCCGGTGGCCTTTTCGATTTTGTTGGCAGCATCGGTGTGCTTGGATACGAAATCCGCTTGGGTGCTGGTGGGCGCCTTTTTGGGGGCGACCGGAGTCAGTGCCATGTCGGATGCAGTGAGTTTGCCGACACTGCTTTTCGGGGTCAGCGTGTCGGGTGCCTTGACGGGCTGCAGGCTGCTGCTGGCCATGCCGACGGTGGAGCCGGGCATTTCCACACCCATCTGGCGGCTGAGCTGCTGGGCAATCAGGTCGGACAGGCCGCCGGGCTGGCCGGACATGCTCACCGACATTTGCTGGTCGAACAGGTCGGTGCCAAGGTCACTGCCGGCGTTGTCCAGCATGCCGGATTTCATGGTCGCTTCGCGCATGCTCTTGAGGAGCTCGCGCATGAACAGCGACTCGAACTGTTTGGCTGTTTCGCGGATGGTGTCCGGCGTGGCTTTGTCGGCACCGGCTTTGAGGGCGCTCAGGGAGCGGGCATCAGCGACCAGGTCTTGGGCGCTGGATATCGGCGTGGAGCCGAGGGCAGAACCGTAGCTCATGTCAAATCACCTCCAACTCCGCGTTCAAGGCACCGGCCGATTTGATCGCTTGCAAAATGGCCAACAAGTCTTGGGGGGTCGCGCCCAGCGAATTCAGGGCCTTGACCACATCGGTGAGCTGGGCTGCTTGGGGCAGCTGGATGAGTTTGCCGGCGTCTTGCTTGATCTCGATGTTGGCCTTTTCACCCACCACGGTCTGTCCACCCGAGAGCGGGTTGGGCTGGCTGATGACGGGGCTGGACGACACGCTGACCGACAAGTTGCCATGGGCGATCGCACAGGCACCCAGGGTGACCGCCTGGTTCATGACGATGGAGCCGGTGCGCGAGTTGATGATGATTTTGGCGGCTGCGACCGAGTTATCGACAGGCAGCTCCTCCATATCGGCAATGAAGCTGACGCGGTCGTTGGGGTTGGTGGGGGCTTTGACTTGTACCGTCCGCCCGTCCAGGGCTTGAGCCACGCCGGGGCCGAAACGGGTGTTGACGGCCTGGGCTACTTTGCGAGCGGTCTGGAAGTCCGACGCGCTCAGGCTGAGGTTGATGGTGGGGCCGTCTTGCAAGCTGGTGGGAACGGCGCGTTCGACTTGCGCACCATCCGGAATGCGCCCGGCGCTCAGGTGGTTGACCTGCACTTTGCTGCCGCCGGCTGAGGCGCCGGCACCGGCCACGATCAAGTTGCCCTGTGCCATGGCGTAGACCTCGCCATCGGCCCCTTTGAGGGGGGTGGCAATCAAGGTGCCACCTTTCAGGGACTTGGCGTTGCCCAGGGAGGAGACATTGATGTCGAGCATTTGCCCTGGCCGGGCAAATGCGGGCAGCTGGGTGGTGACCAGCACGGCCGCCACGTTTTTCATTTGCAACTGGTTCTGGGAGGCAGGCGTCAGGGTGAGGCCGAGCTGCTCCATGTAGTTTTTGAGGCCTTGCGTGGTGTAAGGCATCTGGGTGGTTTGGTCACCGGTGCCATCGAGGCCGATGACGAGGCCAAACCCCGTCAACTGGTTGCTGCGCACGCCTTCGATGGCGGCGACTTCCTTGATGCGTTTGGCGCCATGGGCCGCAGGTGCTGCGGCCATGGCAATTGCCACCAACAAGCCGCCCCAGCGCTGTGAGCGGAAGGTGTTCGCTAAGTGGTTCCAGTGTGTCATGTGCCGAGTCGGTTAACGGGGCGATCCGACTGGATCTGTTACCCCTCGGCACTATTCTGGATTTCTTTAGAAGGGCTGAAAACTCAAAAAGAACCGTGATAACCAGCCAACTGTTTGCGCTTCGCCCTGGGCGCCACGCCCGCGGGACTCGACGCGGACATTCGCCACCTGGGTGGAGCTGATGACGCTACCGGGTTGCAGCATCCGCGGGTCGATGGTGCCCGAGAAGCGGAGCACGTCCACATTCTGGTTGACACCGATCTGCTTTTCACCGGTCACGATCAGGTGCCCGTTGGGCAGGGTTTCAATGACGGTGGCGGTGATCGACCCGGCAAAGGTGTTGGCACTCTCGGTGCCGCCCTTGCCGGAGAAGTTGTTGTTGGTCGCAGCGCCAATGTTGAGTTTGCCCAAGCCCGCCAGTGTTTGATCCGGCAGGGCCGTGATGGCGGAGTCAATCGAGGTGTTGCGGTTGACCGTGGAGGTGGACTTTTGGCTGGCAGTGACGTTTTCGACGATTTGGATCGTGACGTTGTCGCCGACCAGCCGTGCGCGCCGGTCTTCAAAGGCTGGGCGGTAGGCAGCGGTTTGGTAAATGCTGCCGTTGGCCGGTTTGGACGCTACCGACACGATCGGCGCCGCAGGAACGCGCGGCTCCACAAAGTCGACGGCGACTTTTTGCGGCAATTGCTGGCAGCCCGCAGCCAGCAAGCCGATGGCCAAGGCGGCTGCGATGCGGTGTAGGCGTCGGTGTGTCATGGTGGGTCCTTACAGCTGGCCGAGCTTTTGCAGCATCTGGTCAGAGGTTTGAATGGCCTTGGAGTTCATTTCATAGGCCCGCTGGGTCTGGATCATGGTGACCAGTTCCTGCACCACGTTGACGTTGGAGGTCTCGACAAATCCTTGGGCCAATGTGCCCAGCCCGTTGGCGCCTGCAGTGCCGGCGTTGGGCTGGCCCGATGCGGCGCTTTCTGCGTAGATGTTTTGCCCTTTGGGCTCCAGGCCTGCCGGGTTGATAAAGCTGGCCAGGGTGATGGTGCCTATCGGTTGGGGCGCCACGTTGCCGGGGATGGTGGCGGTCACGTTGCCGTCTTGGGCAATCGCGAGGCTGGTGGCGTTGGCCGGGACGGTGATGCCGTTCAAGATCGGCAGCCCGTTGGAGGTGACCACGCGACCGGTGTTGTCGACCTGGAAGGCGCCGTCGCGGGTGTAGCCGGTGGTGCCGTCGGGCATGGTGACTTGAAAGAAGCCGTTGCCTTGAATCGCCACGTCCAGATTGTTACTGGACTGTTGCAGGTTGCCTTGCGCAAACGAACGGCTGGTCGCCACGGTGCGCACACCCAAGCCGAGCTGCAAGCCGGTGGGAAGGGTGGACTGCTCAGACGTGTTGGAGCCGACCTGGCGCAGGTTCTGGTACATCAAGTCTTCAAAGACCGCATGCGATTTTTTGAAGCCATTGGTAGACACGTTGGCCAAGTTGTTGGAGATCACGTCCAACTGCATTTGTTGGGCTTCCATGCCCGTTTTGGAGATCCAGAGCGAGTTGATCATGGTGTTTATCCTTGCATGTTCAAGAGTTGCCCCGCAGACCGGTCATTCGACTCGGCCGTTTGCATGAGGCGGGTTTGGGCTTCGAACTGGCGTGCGGTTTGGATCATGCCGACCATGGCTTCGATCGCATTGACATTGGAGCCTTCCAACATGCCGGCCTGCACGCGCGCGGTGTCTTCGTTGTTGAGCGGATCGCCGGACAAGGCGCGGAACAAACCATCGCCGCTGCGCACGAGCGGGTCTTCCGGGGTGGGAACCACCAGTTTGAGCCTGCCGATGGCGTTGGCCGGCTGGTTGCCGACTTTGGCGCTGACCGTGCCGTCCGGTTGAATGGTGAGCTCAGCCCCGGCGGGCGATGTCATGGGGGAGCCGTCGCTGGACAGAACCTGCAGACCGTTGCCGGTGGTCAGTGTGCCGTCGGTGGCGACTTCTACATGCCCGTTGCGGGTGTAGGCCTCGGTGCCGTCCAGGCCTTGCACTGCAAACCAGGCACCGTCTTTGGCCATGACATCGAGACTGCGGTCAGTGCGCATGGCAGGGCCGGGAGTGTCGAGGTGTCCGGCAGTTGCTTCGAGGGCAAAAACCCGGGTGGTTGCGCCTTCGCCTCGCAGGGGTACCGCACGGTACGTTGCCAGCTGCGCGCGAAAGCCATTGGTGGAGACGTTGGCGAGGTTGTTGGCAATAACCGACTGCCGGCTCGCCGCCGCATTGGCGCCGGTCATGGCGGTGTATATCAGTCGGTCCATGGTGCTTCAGTCCTGCTGTTGGTTAACGCAAATTGACCAAGGTCGAAAGGATCTGGTCCTGGGTCTTGATGGTTTGTGCATTGGCTTGGTAGTTACGCTGGGCCGTCATCATGTTGACGAGCTCACCCGTGAGATCGACGTTGGAATCCTCGAGGGAGCCTGAGCGCAGGCCACCGAACTTGCCCAGACCGGGGTTGCCCAGCACCGGCTGCCCGGACGCAAACGACTCCGTCCAGTTGCCACCGCTGATAGGTGTCAAACCTTGCACGTTACGGAAGTCCGCGAGCAGGAGTTGTCCGCGGGACTGGGTCTCACCGTTCGAGTAGCGGGTGGTAATCACACCACTCGGGTCAATCGAGATGCCGGTCAGGTCGCCTGCGGTGTAGCCGTCCTGGGTCAGGTTCGAGACGGCAAATGTGGTGCCGTACTGGGTGGTTTTGGTGAGGTCCAGGGTGGTGGTGAATGTGCTGATCGCCGTGTTGGGCGATGTCAGTGTCAGGGTTTGAGCAGCCAACGGCGACGTCAGTTTGCCGTTCACGTCGTAGTTCAACTGAAACAGCGCACCGGTAGCTACCGTGGTGAGCGCGGGTGCGGTAAATGTGCCGGTGCCTGCGACCGCGAAGGTAGGCTTTTGGTCAGCCGGTGCCGGGTTTGCGGTGTTGTAGGCCACGTTGGCGGTATGCGTGGCGTACAGCGCTGCATTGGTATTGAGCGCGGTGGTGCCTGCACCCACCGTGCCGGCGTCATAGACGTCCCAGGTGTCGGTGGTGACAGCTGGGTTGGCGGTGGTGTCCGGGCCGCGCTTGACGAAATACAGGCTCACCGGCACTTCGTTGCCTTGCGAGTCAAACGCAGTGAGTGTGGTGCCGTAGGTGGAAATCGGTGTGGGCGGGGTTGTCTGGATTGCCGGCTTGGTCCGGGCATCCAAGTTGAACTCTGCCGTGATGGCGGTGGTCTGTTGAGCGGGAATCGGGGCGCTGGTCGGGATCACCATGGCCTGGGGTGTAATGCTGGTCCGGTTTCCGAGCAAATCGGTTGGGAAGCCCATCACGTTGGCGCCACTGTTGGTGACGAGGTTGCCGTCGGAGTCCAGCTTGAACTGGCCGTCACGGGTGTAGGCTGTGGAGCCGTCAGGCTGGGTGAGTTGAAAGAAGCCACCGCCGTTGACTGCTACGTCGAGGTTGTTTCCGGTGATGCTGATGTTGCCCTGGGTGAACTGCTGCGCAATCGTGCCTACGGCCACCCCGATACCCGGTGTGTTGCCGGTGCTTCCGCCTGCAGCGCCCAGCTGGCCTGCAACCAGTGCTGAAAATTCTGTTCGGGAGTATTTCATTCCCACGGTATTGGCGTTGGCGATGTTGTTGCCGATCACGTCCAGACTTTTGCTGGCGCCATTGAGGCCGGAGAGTCCTGTTTGAAAGCTCATGGTGGTTACCTCTTGGGAAATGGGGTGTTAGAGAATGGATTTGATGGCGCTGTAGGCGACTGCCGTGCGACCTTTGAGCTGGAGGGACATGGTGCCGTTTTCTGTACCCACGGCCGTTACCGTGTCTTGGGCCATGTCGGTGCTTTTGACGGTGTTGCCGCCTTGAGTTGCGTTGACTTTGAAGGTGGCACTGCTCAGGCCGCTGTATTTCGAGGCGTCCCACTGGAAGTTGCTCTGCCCGGCCGGCAATGCGCCAAGGTTGATGGTTTCTAGCAATTGGCCACCGGCAGTCTTGATGTCGATCGTGACTTTGTCTGCCTTGCTGGCCAGATTGATGGCGCCCTTGGCCGTGCCGCCATCGATCGACAGGGTGTTTGACTCCACGAGTACCCCGTGCCCCACCATGCTGGCACCTTGCAAGACCTGCATGGAGGTGAACTGGGCTGCCATGCTTTGCATGGTGGCGTTGAGTTCCTGGATGCCGGAGACCGTGTTGATCTGTGCGATCTGGCTGGTCATCTGGGCGTTGTCCATTGGATTCATCGGATCCTGGTTGTTGAGTTGTGCAACCAACAATTTCATGAATCGGTCCGATTGCTCCTGGGCGCTCACGGTGCCACTGGATGTGGCGCTGGTGCCGGAGAGTGCGGTGCTGCTGGTGACTGCGGTGGCCATGGTGAGCATCCTTGAATTTATTGACCCATCTGCAGCGTTTTGAGCAGCAGGCTCTTGGCCGTGTTCATGACTTCCACGTTGTTCTGGTACGAGCGCGACGCAGAAATCATGTTGACCATTTCTTCGACGGGATTCACGTTGGATTGGGTGACGTAGCCCTCTGCATCTGCCGAGGGGTGCATCGGGTTGTGCACTTTGCGCAGGGGCTCGTTGCTTTCCTTGATGGCGTTCACTTTGACGCCTGCCGAAGCCTCCGAGCCCATGGGCACGGTTTCAAACACCACTTGGCGGCTTTTGTAACCCTGGCCGTCCGGGCCGGCCACGGCATCCGCATTGGCCAGGTTGCTGGCCACGACGTTGAGGCGCTGGGACTGTGCGCTGACGGCACTGCCACTGACGTTGAAGATGGAAAACATGGACATGGAGGGTCTCCTCTGGCTAATTCAGTGCTTACTGGCCTTGAATCGCGCTCAAGATTGTTCGGGAAGAGCCGTTAATAAAACGGAGCGTGGCTTCATAGCGGACGGAGTTGTCGACGAAGTTGGCGCGCTCTCGGTCCATATCCACGCTGTTTCCATCCATGGCGGGTTGGGTCTGAATGGTGTAGCCCAGCTTGCTGTTGTCGCCCAGCGCGGAGCTGTCAATGTTGCTGATCGGTATGTGGCGGGCATTGGTGGTCCCGTCGCTATTGGGGCCACTGGAGGGTGTAGCCATGGGGAAAGCAGGACCGGAGGTCGCCTCTGCCATGGCTTTCTTGAAATCGAAATCGCGGCCGGAATATCCGGGCGTATCGGCGTTTGCGATGTTGCTGGCGATGACGCGTTGCCGCTCTGCGCGCAGCACCAACCCCTTTGATTGGAAATCTAAAGCATTGGTTAGTTTCGAAAACATAGATACCTCAACGGTTGATCGTCGGGTCCCAGCAAGCGGGCCGGCCGGTGACGTGGGGCAATTATGGGAAAAGCTTTAATTTTTGAGCTTTGGAATAAGGCGCTGAAAGCTGTGTATTTGCGGGCTTCTTCGTGGGCGCTGCTTCCTATAGTTGAAGCAACTTCTGGAGCCTCCTATGCCCGCAATTCGCACCTCTCTCCAACCTGCGCACGCCTTGTGGATAGTGTTGGTTGCTTGCGCGGCTCCTGTATTTGCGCAAGAGCAGGTGGCACAGGGAGTGCAGGCCCTTGCGCAGCAATGGGCGGTTGAGGCGGTGCAGAAAAGTCAACGCGCTGAGCCGACGCCTTTGCGGATGGACGTCACCGTAGGTGCGCTCGATGCGCGTGTGCGCTTGGCGGCATGCGGCAACATGGAAGCTTATGTGCCGCCGGGTGCGCGACTCTGGGGGCGCAGTCGCGTCGGGGTGCGTTGTGTGGACGGCATCAGCCGTTGGAACGTCACGCTGCCGGTCACTGTGCGGGCACTCGGCGAGGCGTGGGTCGTGAAAACTCAGCTCGCGGCGGGCACGGCAGTCACGGAGAGTGATGTCACACGCGGCGAGGTTGATTGGGCGGAAGAGCAGGGCGCGATCCTCACGGACCGGGCTGCCTGGTTGGGGCAGACAGCGTCCCGCGCGTTGACGACCGGACAAGCGCTGCGCCAAGGCATGTTGCGGCCGGCCCAGGTTTTTCAGGCGGGGGCTACCGTCAAAATTGTGGCGCAGGGCCCCGGCTTTCAGATTTCCAGTGAGGCCCAGGCGCTTTCCGCTGGGGTGGTGGGGCAGCAGGCCCGCGTCAAAATGGACAACGGTCGGGTGACATCGGGGACTGTGCTGGATGTACGCACAGTCAAAATAGACCTTTAGAGGCGAAAATCGTGAAAATAGCCCTAAAGTTAGCCCGAACCCGACCGATAAACATCGTACGAGGCTACGCTTACCGTAGTTTTGGAGAACGCGATGAAAATTGGTCAACCCTCAGAATTACCCGCTTCCGTA
>DAINNP010000037.1:0-13439 GCA_036735785.1 Rhodoferax sp.
CGGTGGACAACATTTATGCGTCCCCCGTGCTGCTGGGCGATTTGCGCCAGAAGAACTACAGCGATCTGATCGTAGTGTCGCCCGACGTAGGTGGCGTGGTCCGTGCCCGTGCCTTGGCCAAGCAGTTGAACTGCGACATGGCCATCATCGACAAGCGTCGCCCCAAGGCCAACGTGTCTGAAGTGATGCACGTGATCGGCGAGATCGAAGGCCGCAACTGCGTGATCATGGACGACATGATCGACACCGCAGGCACTTTGGTCAAAGCCGCTGAAGTATTGAAGGCCCGCGGCGCGAAGAAGGTGTATGCCTATTGCACACACCCCATCTTCTCCGGCCCGGCCATTGAGCGTATCGCCGGTGGTGACGCCCTCGACGAAGTTGTGGTGACCAACACCATTCCTTTGAGCGCTGCAGCCGCGCAGTGCACCAAAATTCGCCAACTCTCCGTGGCTCCGCTGATCGCCGACACGATCCAGCGCATCGCCAAGGGAGATTCGGTCATGAGTTTGTTCACCGAGTAACACTACCCGGTGCAAAAAGCAGATGTTGCCGGCGCTGTGCCGGCGATGTCTTTTTAAAGTCGGAGTCACACTGGTCGCGGTGGACTCTTTTAGGAGTTGAATATGAAATTTGTCGCTTTTGAGCGCGCTAAGCAGGGCACGGGTGCGAGCCGCCGTCTCCGCGTTACCGGTCGTACACCTGGCATCGTTTACGGTGGCACTGGCGAACCCCTCTTGGTTGAGCTGGACCACAATGCTTTGTGGCACGCCATCAAGAAAGAAGCTTTCCACTCCACCATCCTGGACATGGAATTCAACGGCAAGGAAAGCAAGGTTCTGTTGCGCGACGTGCAAATGCACCCCTACAAGCAATTGATCCTGCACATTGACTTCCAACGCGTGGAAGCCAACACCAAGCTGAGCATGCGTGTTCCTTTGCACTTCAGCGGCCAGGAAAACTCGCCTGCAGTGAAGACTGACGCTTGCTTGATCAACCACGTGATCACCGAGCTGGAAGTGGCTTGCTTGCCTGCTGACCTGCCTGAATTCATCACTGTGGACCTGAGCGGTCTGGTGAAGGGCAAGTCCCTGCACGTGAACGATCTGGCTATGCCCAAGGGAACTGTTGCTGTGACTCACGGCAAGCCAAACCCTGTGGTCGTGTCCGTGGTCGCTCCTGTGGAAGAAGTGATTGCACCCGTTGCAGCTCCCGCTGCTGATGCCAAGGGCAAAAAAGGCAAGAAGTAATTAACGCTTTGCGTTGAGCACTTGATAGCGGCCCACCTCGGTGGGCCGTTTGCATTGGGGCGTGCTCTACAGCCCCGGTTGTGAGCCATAATTTTTAGCATGATCAAACTATTTGTCGGCCTGGGCAATCCGGGTCCGGAATACGAAGGCACTCGCCATAACGCCGGCTTCTGGTGGGTCGATGCCCTCGCGCGTGAACTCAAGCTGAATCTCTCGATGGACAAGGGCTACCACGGTCTCGTGGCCCGCACCACCCAGCAAGGCCAGACGATCTGGTTGCTTGAGCCGCAGACGTTCATGAACCTCTCCGGCAAGTCGGTGGGCGCGCTGGCCCGGTTTTTCAAAATAGCGCCCCAAGAAATTCTGGTGGTTCACGACGAGCTGGACGTGGTGCCCGGCGAGGCCAAGCTCAAGTTCGGTGGTAGCCATGCCGGACACAACGGCTTGCGAGACATCCATGCCCAACTAGGCACCGGTGATTACTGGCGCTTGCGCCTGGGCGTAGGACATCCCGGCGTGAAATCAGAAGTCGTGCACTGGGTCCTCAAGAAGCCTTCGCTCGACCATCGTATTGCCATCGACCAAAGCATTGACCGTTCGCTCAAAGCACTGCCGCAATTGCTGGCCGGAGACATGGACAAGGCCACGATGCTCATCCACACCAGCAAGCCCCCGCGCCCTAAGCCGCCACGCCCCGCTATACCACCGGTACCGGCTGCAGATGCGGCGGGCGCACTATCCGCAGTACCAAACACATCCACGGTACAAAACACCCCCTGAGCCCCCTGCCCCACCGGAGACCTGTATGCGCCACGCCATCGCCTTTGCTATTGTTTTTGCAGCATTAACCGCAACAGGGACAAGAGCTCAAGCCCAAAAAGTCTACAAATGCGGTAACACCTACAGCCAGACCCCCTGTGGCGAAGGCAAAACGCTGGACACGACGGCATCAGAGCCGAGTACAGACATCGCCCGCAAACAAATCGCCGACAAAGAAAACAAGCGCCAATTGGCGGCAGCCAAAGCGCTGGAAAAAGAGCGCCTCGCCACTGACGCTGAGGTTAGAAGGCGCCACGCTCTGGAGGCCAAGGCCTTGGAGCAAGAGAAAGCCCGGACGACAAAAGGCGCAGGCAAAGACAGCGCAAAGAAGAAAGAGGGACCGCAGTTCTTTACCGCCAAGCAGGTCCCACCTACAAAGCCTTAAAAGCCCGGGGTGACCCCACGTCTGCGCGCCCTCAGGCAGGCTTGATCGCCGCAGCCTGCAAGCGCAAGTACTTTTGCATCAAAGTTTCTTTGCTTTCGGTGAAATCGGGGTTCACCGGAATGCAAGACACGGGGCACACCTGTACGCACTGGGGCTCGTCGAAATGCCCAACGCACTCGGTGCATTTATGCGGATCGATTTCGTAAATCTGCTCACCCAGGTAGATGGCCTCATTCGGGCACTCGGGCTCGCATACATCGCAGTTGATGCATTCGTCGGTAATTAACAGTGCCACAGCAGTTCGCGCTCCATGGCAGGATTATCGCCTCAGGGGCTCAAGCCCTCGTCGTCAATGGGGAGTTTGACGATCGCTACCGATATCGTGTGCCACGATCAGCGCGTATAGATTGGTGGCCCCCATAAAAGGTCACGGTGTCAGGCGGTCCATCAAACGCGCGTGAACCACCGGCGCCACGAAGGCGGCAACGTCGCCCTTGAGCGTGGCAATCTCCCGGACCAGCGTACTCGAGATGAATTGAAAACGCGAGTCCGGCGTGAGGAAAACCGTTTCTACATCAGGGGCTAAAGACTTGTTCATGCCGGCGAGTTGCGCCTCGTAATCGAAGTCGGTCACCGAGCGCACCCCACGCACCATGGCGCGGGCACCATGGGCGACTGCGAAGTCGCGCACTAGGCCACTGAAGCTCTCTACCTGCACGTTGTCGAGCGGCTGGAAGACTTCGCGCGCCATCGCCAAACGCTCGTCGAGACTGAAAAGCGTCTTCTTGTGGTGGGCAACCGCCACCGCCACGATGACCGTCCCGAAGAGACGCGACGAACGACGGATCAGGTCCTGGTGGCCCAAGGTAATCGGGTCAAAGGTTCCGGGAAAAACAGCAATCGTGGCTTGGAGCATGGCAGGGCCTTCTCAAAGGGGCTTAGGGAGCGACCAGCGCTTGCAACAGGTGGGCATGCACCGCACCCGCCTTCAGATGCCGGTAGACGCGCAGTCCATACGCGCTCAAGGCCTCATCGGTGTAGGCGGCGGGGGACTCCAGATACACCCAGCCACCAGCTGCTAACGCATGGGCACAGGCACCCAGCGCGGGCTCAAACAAGGGTGCATCAAACGGCGGATCGATAAAAATCACATCCAGACTTGCGGGTGCCGCCTGCCGGATCGCCGCAATGCCGTCACCGCGTTGCACCAGCACCATGCCGGCGTTGAGCTGGGATTGGGTCTTTTTGAGCTGGTCGATCAGGGCGGTGTCCTGCTCGATCAGTGTCACTTGCTTGGCGCCGCGCGAAGCGGCCTCAAAACCCAGTGCGCCGGTGCCGGCAAAGGCATCCAGACAGCGCAAGCCGGTCATGTCCTGGCCCAGCCAGTTAAACACGGTTTCACGGACCCGGTCAGGCGTGGGGCGCAGGCCCGGCTTGTCTGCGACCTTGAGTTTGGTACGTTTCCAGAGTCCGCCAATGATGCGAATTTCGTGGCTCTGAGCTGCCCGGGGGCGTGTGGGGCGCTTGGCGGCGCCTGCAGCACCGCGGGGAGATGTGGTTTTAGAGGAAGCTTTGGCGTTCATGGAGTGAGCTTACCGCACCGGATCCGGCGCACCCAGCACCACGGTGGCCATCCGGTCGGGCTGCAGCACACGGGCCATGGCTGCGCGCACATCTGCCGCCGTGAGCTTGTCGATCTGCTGGGTCCAGGTGTCGAGGTAATCGAGCGGCAGGCGGTTCCAGGCGATGTTGGCCACGTTGTCCAGCAACTTCTTGTTACTGTCAATCCGCAGTGCAAAGCCGCCCATCAAGTTGTCTTTGGCGGCTTGCAGCTCCTTGTCAGACGGGCCCTGCGCAACAAACCGGCTCAGCACCTCCCGCACCAAGGCCAGCGCCTGCTCTGCTTGGTCGGGCCGAGTCTGAAGGCCGACGGTAAAGGCACCGGCGTGCAGACCCGGCGCAAAGAAGCTGTACACGCTGTAGGTCAGGCCTCTTTTTTCCCGCACCTCTTCGGTCAAGCGTGCGGTGAAACCGCCGCCCCCCAGAATGTGGTTACCCACGGTCAGCGCAAAGAAATCAGGATCGTTGCGCTTGAAGCCAGGTTGCCCCACCAGCACATGGGCCTGGGCAGAGGCAAACGCAATCCGCTGGTCACTGGCGGCCACCAGGGGCTGCACCTCTGGCACCGGCGGTGGTTTCACACAGCCGGCTTGGGGCAAGCGGGCCAGCAACTGGGTCACCAGTGCGTCGGCCTGTGTCCGGTTGAGCGCACCCACGATGCTGACCTGGACCGCACACGCCCGCAGAACACGGGCATGCAAGTCGCGCATGTGCTGCACGTGGGTGCGGAGCAAGCTGGCCTCGGTCGGTTCATAGCCATAGGGATGGCTGCCGTACACCGCGCGGTTAAAAGCGCGGGCTGCCAGTGTGGCGGGCCGGGTGTTGGCCTCCTTGAGGCTGGCGATCAGCTTGGGCCGGTCGCGCAACCACGGCGCCTCCGGAAACGCCGGCTCGCCAATCTGACGCGCAGCCAGCGCAACCGCTTGGTCCAGGATGTCGGGATAGGTCAAGGACCGCAGCACGAAGCTCATGCGGTCGGCGCTAGCGCTGCCACCGAAAGAAGCCCCCAAATCCGCCCACGCCTCGCTGAGTTGGTTTTCATCCAGCGCCGGGCCGGCATGGCTGGCGCGCACACCGTTGGAGGTGCTGGTGGCCATCAGATTCGCCAGACCGGGCTGGTCGGCCGGGTCGCGCCGGCTGCCGGCATCCAGATCAATTTGCACATCCACCATCGGGATGGCCGGGCTCTCGACCAGATACACCCGGGCACCTTGGGGCTGTGTCCAGTGCTGGATGGGAATGCCCGCCCAAGCAAAATTTATACAAAAAAGGCCTATAGCGCCCGTAATCATTGCGCGAGCAGCTATCAATTTAGGAGTATTCATGGTGTCGTGTAGTGCTCAGTGCCGCATGCCGGCCGCCGGCGACCGGGGTTTGCGCGCCATCTCCAAAGGCTGGGGAATCAGGGTGGCAACCGTCAGCGCATCGTCCCCGAAGTAACGTGCAGCAGCGGATTGCACCTGCACCGCACTCACCCCGCGGAGCCGCTCCAGCAGCACCGTATCGCTGCCCAAGGCAAATCCGTTGATCCAACTCACCCCCAACAAGCGGGCTTGGTTAAACACACTGTCTTGCTTGTAGACCTCACCGGCCACCCAACGGTTTTTCACACGCAACAGCTCGGCCTCGGTTACCCCCTCCTTGGCCACCAGGGCGATCTGGGCGCGCAGGGCGGCCTCCACCTCTGCCGCAGTCTTGCCCGCAGCAGGCACCCCGTAGAGCGTGAAGAGCTGTGGCCCCCGGGCGGTCAGCCCGTAATAGGCGCCGGCGCTGTCGGCCACCGAAGGCTCGGTCAATGTCAAGGCCCGCGGGAGCCGCGCACCGTCGTAGCCCGACAACACGGCAGAGAGCACCGTCAAGGCCAAAGCGTCTTCGCTGGGCGCATCCATGGGCACGGTCGCTTGGGCAGGGAGCCCCTCCGGCCGCAGACCGGGCACCTTGAAGGACAGCGCCACATAGGCCTGCTCTGCCGGAGCTTTGAGGGCCAGGCGCCGCAAGCCAGCCTGCTCCGGCTCGGTGCGGGGTTTGCGCAGGGGCACCGCACGCGCAGGCAGGCTGCCGTAATACTTTTCGGCCAAGGCTCGCACGGCATTCACCTCCACATCCCCGGCCACCACCACGGCGGCGTTGGTGGGGGTGTACCAGCGGCGGTAAAAGTCGCGCGCGTCCTCCGGTTGCAGGCTTTCCAGATCGCTCATCCAGCCCACAATCGGGCGGCGATAGGGGTCTGCCTGGTAGGTCACACCGTCCATCGCTTCGTGCAGGCGCGCATGGGGTTTGTCTTCGGTGCGCAGGCGGCGCTCTTCTTTGACCACCTCCAGCTCCTTGCGGAAGTCTTCATCGGTCCAGGTGCTGTTGGCAAAGCGGTCGGCCTCCAGGCGCATCACATCCTCCAGCCGCTGGGAGGGGATCTGCTGGAAGTACCCGGTGTAGTCTTTGCTGGTAAACGCGTTTTCACGCCCGCCCAAGGCCGCTACTTGGCGGGAAAAATCGCCTGCTTTGACCGTGGGTGTGCCCTTGAACATCATGTGCTCCAGCACATGGGCCACCCCACTGCTGCCATCGACCTCGTCCATCGAGCCCACCCGCACCCAGAGCATGTGGACCGCGGTGGGCGCCCGCCGGTCGGGCTTGACGATCAGGGTCATGCCGTTTTTCAAGGTGAACTGCTGCGCCAGCGGTGCGGCCACAGAAACCGGGGGTTTCGCTTGGCCCAATGCCAGCGGGCTCGCACTGATCAGCGCCAGCGCACAAGCCCCTGCAGACCACGAAATGCAGGCGCGCCGCAGAGCGCCCGTCAGGTGAAATGGGTGTTTCATAGAATGCTGTGATTCTAGAAACGCACTCATGTTCAGTTTTTTCAAAAAGAAATTCTTTTCCTCGACGACTCCGGCCCCTGAAGCGGTAGCCCCAGACGCGCCTTTGGCAGCCGAATCCCCATCGCCAGCCGCCCCGGCACTGCCCACGGCCTCTGCCCCGGCCACGCCAGCTGCATCGCCCGCCGCGCTGCCTGACGCAGCCCCGGCAGCGCCTGTACCCGCAGCGCTAAACACTGCACCGGCCAGCCCCTCGGCGCCCGCCGTTGTTGCAGCAGCTCCCGTGCAGGCCGTGCAAACAGCGCCTGCTTCGCCGCCACCTGCCTGGGGCACTGGCTCGCTGATTGGCAGCGCCTTGGTGGCGCCGATTGAAATCCCCGAGCCACCGGCTACACCGCCCGAGCGCCAGAAGTGGCTCGACAAGCTCAAAGCCGGTCTGGGCAAAACCGCGAGCAGCATCTCCGGCGTGTTCGGCGGCACCCAGATTGACGAAGCACTCTACGAAGACCTTGAAGGCGCCCTGCTGATGGCCGATGCGGGCGTATCCGCCACCGAGCACCTGACGGCGGCCCTGCGCCGCAAAGTCAAAGCGACCGGCGTGACCCACCCGACGGCGCTGAAAAATATTTTGATCGCCGAGCTCACCGAGCTGCTGCAACCCCTGCAGAAGTCCCTGGTGATCGGCGAGCACACGCCCACCGTGGTGATGGTGGCAGGCGTCAACGGTGCGGGCAAAACCACCAGCATCGGCAAACTGACCAAGCATTTGGCCGACAGCAACGCCAGCGTTTTGCTGGCAGCCGCAGACACCTTCCGCGCAGCAGCGCGAGAGCAGCTCACCGTCTGGGCTGACCGCAACACGGTCGAGATCGTCAGCCAAGAGGGTGGCGACCCCGCTGCGGTGAGCTATGACGCGGTCACCGCCGGTAAAGCGCGCGGCAAAGACGTGGTGCTGGTCGACACCGCGGGCCGACTGCCCACCCAGCTGCACCTGATGGAAGAGCTGAAGAAGATCAAACGCGTGATTGCCAAAGCTGACGGCACTGCCCCGCACGAAGTGCTGCTGGTGATCGACGGCAATACCGGCCAGAACGCGGTGCAGCAGGTCAAAGCGTTCGACGATGCGCTCGGCCTCACCGGCCTGATCGTCACCAAGCTCGACGGCACCGCCAAGGGCGGCGTGCTGGCGGCCATAGCCCGCGAGCGGCCGATTCCGGTGTACTTCATCGGGGTGGGCGAGAAGCTCGATGAGCTGGAGACGTTTAACGCACGGGAATTTGCACAAGCCTTGCTGGCCTGACCCCTGACACCCGCAATGTAAGAAAGCGGGGCTGTTTTCCGACTCATGTTTTTTTAGGACGCTCCGCACCATGACTTTTCGCATCGCACGTCGCCAACTGATCGCCGGCACTGCTGCCGCCCTCGCGGCTCCCGCCTTCGCCCAATCCACCCCTGCCTGGTCTGCCATTGAGGCCAAAGCCAAAGGGCAAACGGTGTACTTCAATGCTTGGGGCGGGTCGGAGACCATCAACGCGTACATCCAGTGGGCCGCGGGCGAGGCGCAAAAGCGCTTTGGCGTGACGGTGCAGCACGTCAAAATTGCCGACGCACCCGACATGATCAAGCGGGTGCGCAACGAAAAAGCCGCTGGCAAAACCAACGGCAGCGTGGACATGGTGTGGATCAACGGTGAAAACTTTTTGACCATGAAGCGCGAGGGCCTGCTCTTCGGGCCCTTTGCAGAAAGCTTGCCCTCGTATGCCAAAGTGGACGTGCAAGGTAAACCCACCACCCGCCTCGACTTTGCCGAGCCCACCGATGGCCTGGAAGCCCCCTGGGGCATGGCTCAGCTGACCTTCATGGTCGACAGCAAGCGCACCCCCAAGCCGCCACAAAACCTGGCCGAGCTGCAAGCTTTTGCCAAAGCCAACCCCGGCCGCGTGACCTACCCGCGCCCGCCCAACTTCCACGGCACCACCTTCCTGAAGCAAGTGCTGATGGACGTGAACGCCAACCGCGACGCGCTCTACAAACCGGTCACTCCTGACGCGTTTACCAAAGCCACCGCCCCCCTGTGGGCAGCGCTGGACCAGATGCACCCGCACCTGTGGCGCGGCGGCAAGCAGTTCCCCAACAACGCCGAGGCGATCCGCCAGATGCTGGCCGATGGCGAAGTGGCAATTGCACTCACCTTCAACCCCAACGACGCTGCAAACGAAATCGCGGCCAAGCGCCTTCCTGCGAGCATCATCAGCTATCAATTCAGTAGCGGCACGATCGGCAATACGCACTTCGTCGCGATTCCCGTCAACGCGACTGCCAAAGAAGGCGCGCAGGTATTTGCCAACTTCTTGCTCAGCGCAGAGGCGCAAGCCCGCAAGGCTGACATTTCTGTCTGGGGCGACCCGACGGTGCTCGCGCTCGACAAGCTCAGCGCCAGCGAGCGCGCTGCATTCGCGGCCAAGCCTTTGCCTGGCCAAGTAGAAAAACCGGCACCGGCTATTCCAGAGCCCCACGGCAGCTGGGTCGATGCGCTGGAAAAGGAATGGACCAAGCGCTACGGGGCATGAGAAATAGTTCGCAGATCGGCGAACTATTTCGAATGTTTGTAAGCAATTGCTAGACAGATCCACGGCTTAGGCGGTTCAATGCGCCTGGGCCAGTTGACGGCCTTTTATTTGGATTTGTCTGTATGTCTCACCTCACCCGTTCTACCCACGCCGCGCGTCTGTGCACCACAGTTGCCGCCCTCGCCCTTACCGGCGCATTGCTGAGCGCTTGCCAGCAGGCGCCAGTGGTGCCCGCCACCCCGGTCTACACCGGGCCGACCTTGCCGATTGCCCAGTCAGAGCGTGGTGTTCAGATTTTTCTGCCGAGCTCGGCCTTGTTTGAGTCGGGCAAGTCCAGCCTGAACGTCACAGAGTCCTCTGCCTATTTGCAGCGTGTTGCAGTGTTAATCAACACCAAGACCGACAAAAATGTGATTCTCGAAGGCCACACCGACAACCTCGGCAACGAAGCCCTGAACCAGGAGCTCTCGGAAGCCCGTGCCCGTAGCGTGCGCGAAGCCTTGATCGCCCAAGGCATTGATGCCAAGCGCCTGAGCACCGCAGGCTACTCGTTCAACCGCCCTGTGGCCTCCAACGCCAATGACGAAGGCCGCAAACTCAACCGTCGTGTCGAGGTGGTGATCCTGGAAGAAAAAGTGGAAAACATCACCCGTGGAGAAGCGCCCAACGCCTTCGAAAACGCCTGGGACCGCCTCAAAGCCATGATGGACAAGGGCTTGATTCAACCCGTGATGGGCAAGTGATGGGAGCGCCCGGCATGCTGCGTCGCACTTTCGCCCGTCAACTGGCCACCGGTGTGGCGGCGGCCTCCGCCCTCGCCCTCTCCGGCACAGCCGCCGCGCAGGCCACACCCCGGCGCACCGGCAAGCTCGGGCTTGTGCTGGGTGGTGGGTCCGCGCGCGGGTTTGCGCACATCGGTGTGCTCAAGGCGCTGGAAGAGAGCGGCTACAAGCCCGATGTGGTGGTCGGCACCAGCGCCGGCTCTCTGGTGGGCGCTTTCTATGCGGCGGGCTTCAGCCCCTGGCAAATGGAAGAAGTCGCCCTCAAAGTGCGTGATATCGATGTGGCCGACTTCAACTCGGCCAACAAACGCGGCATGTTCGCGGGCGAGGCGCTGCAAAAGCTGATCAACGAATACGTGCGCAACCAACCGATTGAAAAGCTCAAGCTCACGTTCGGCGCTGTGGCCACCAACCTGAACAACGGTGACGCGGTGCTCTTGCGCTCCGGCGATACCGGCCAAGCGGTGCGGGCGTCGAGTGCGATTCCGGGCGTTTTTGTGCCGGCCGTTGTGGGCGGTGTGGAGCTGGTCGATGGTGGCTTGGTGAGCCCCCTGCCGGTGCGGTTTGCGCGCACTTTGGGCGCAAGCCAGGTCATTGCAGTGGACGTGGGCACCAAACCCCAAAACAACGTGGGCCATGGCCTCTACGAAGTCATCTTGCAGTCGTTTGAAATCATGGGCCGCGCACTGACCCATCTGGAAGCCAAAGAAGCCGACGTATTGATCCGGCCGGACACCGCCCGCTTCAGCAGCACCGACTTCGGTGCACGCAAAGACCTGATCCAGGCAGGCTATGTGGCCGGGCGAGCAGCCGTGGCGGAGATGAAAAGCAAGATTCCCCCCAACGCCCGGGGCAACTGAACCGGCTGGCGTGCCACCGTGGCCGCTTAGCTCGGCGGCGGCACCCGGCCCTGGCCACGGGGCCACAATAGCGCTATGCCGCCTACTGCCCCACCTTCCTCTGCGCCGGTCGTCAGCGCATCGCACATGCTCCGCACACACCACATCAGTCTTGCACTGGTGATAGGCGGCGTGACCCTGGCCTTGTTGCTCGGGAGTTGGGCGGAATACAACCGCCAGAAAAGGGCCCTCAGCTGGGCACTCAGTGCCCAAGGGGAGCAGCTACAAACCGCACTCAACGGGCCGCTGGATGCGGCACGCCAGCATGTGGCCGGCATGCGCCAGAGCGCCGAGCGCAACCTGCGTCAAGCAGGTTTTGTGGATGCCAGCCTGGCCGAGCGCCTGGAGCGCCGCAACCTCGCGCCACTGCGGGATGCGCCCTGGGACCGGATGCCGCAAGACCTGGTCAAAGACATGGGTTCCATCCATGTGAACCCCAGCGCAGGCGGAGATTACCGGCGCGAGCTCAATGCCCCTTTGGGGGCGCTCGGGCAGGTCGTTGCCGCCCACAACACCCAATCCCGCTTGGTGTGGAGCTATTTTTACGACGCGCCGCAGCGCTGGCGCTGGGTGTACCCCGCGCAATCGCGCGATGAGGTGTTTGCCGCCACCGGCAAATCCGACATGGGCACCGCGCTCGCCGTGTTCTGGGAGGCACAAGGCGCCCGCCCCGTGGAGGCAGCCGGCCCCACCCGCAACCCGCAAAAAGAACCGGTCTGGACCCTGCCACACACCGACACGCTCAAGGGCATTCCGGTGGTGTCTGTGCTGGCGCCGGTGTACGCCGGCAACGCCTATGTAGGCGTCATGGGAACCGACTTGGCAGTTGACGCGCTCAACGCCGTCATGCAACAACACCCGCTGACGCTGGGCCAAGCCTGGGTCATCGACACCGAAGGCCGCACCCTGGCCGCCAGCGACAGCAAAGCGGCGCTGCCTGCGGGCCCTTACACCACTGAGGCTGGCTGGCTCCGGTTCGCCTTGCGGGGCTCGCCCTTCAGCCTGGTGATTTACCAGCCGGCGGAAGCCATGGCATCGCAAGCACTCAGTAAAACCTGGCCCATGATGTTGACCGGCCTCCTCGGGCTGCTGGCCACTGCAGGCACTGCGCTGTGGCTGAGCCGGCGCTTTACGCAGCCGGCCTTGCAGTTGGCCGACTATGTCCAGAACGCCGAGGGGCCCAACATCAAGCGCCCACCCAAGGTACCGGCCCTGTGGAAGCCCTGGTTTGTACGGGCAGGACGCGCCGCCATCGACCGGCGAGACCAGCTGATGCACCACCACCAGCGCAGCAGCCAGCTGGAAAAACGCGTGGCACAGGTCGAGGCTCAGGCCCGCACCAGCGACAGCGCCCACGACAACCACAGCAAAATCTAAATGCATTCGCCCGAGTATTCGGGCTCTCAGGGAAACACGCTTTGAAGAAAATTTTGAACCTCGTTTTGGGGGTCGTGGGCTGCGCCACGCTGTATCTGCTCTTGTGGCCAGTCCCGGTGAGCCCCGTGGCGTGGGATGCGCCCACCGCACCCGGCTATCAAGGCCCCCACGCCGTCAACAACCGGCTGAGCGGTTTAAAAATGATCAACCTGCACGGCGAAGTGGGGCCGGAACACATCCAGTTCGGCCGCGACGGCAAGCTCTACACGACGGTGGCTAGCGGCAACATCTTGCGCATGGAGGCCGACGGCAGCGCGCAGCAGGTGTTTGCCAACACCGGTGGTCGGGTGCTCGGTTTTGACTTTGATGCAGAGGGCAACCTGATTGCGGCGGATGCTTTCAAAGGGCTGCTGTCCATCGCGCCGGACGCGAAGGTTACGTTGCTCACCGACACGGTGAACGGCGTCCCGATCCGCTATGCAGATGCGGTGGTGGTCGCACAAAACGGCAAGATGTATTTCAGCGATGCCTCCACCCGCTTTGCACCCAAAGACTGGGGTGGCACCTTCGAGGCAAGCCTGCTCGACATCGTGGAGCAGTCCAGCACCGGTCGCATTCTGGAATACGACCCTGCCACCCAAGTCACCCGCCTGGTCGCGACCGGCTTGAGCTTTGCCAACGGCGTGGCACTGAGCAAAGACGAACAATCACTGTTTGTGAACGAAACCGGCAAATACCGGGTCTGGAAGATTGCGGTCAGCGCCCATCAGCTCGACGTGCGCAGCCTTGACACCCACACCCCAGGTACCGCGCAAGCCCAGGTGCTGCTGGACAACCTGCCCGGCTACCCCGACAACCTGATGCGCGGCCTGGACGGAAAAATCTGGCTGGGTTTTGCCAAGCCCCGCAACGCCACCA
The DNA here is from genome assembly GCA_036735785.1 of Rhodoferax sp. Taxonomy (GTDB): domain Bacteria; phylum Pseudomonadota; class Gammaproteobacteria; order Burkholderiales; family Burkholderiaceae_C; genus Allorhodoferax. The sequence goes on from DAINNP010000037.1 coordinate 13,437, forward strand.
TCG
>DAINNP010000038.1:0-13333 GCA_036735785.1 Rhodoferax sp.
TCCACTGAATCCTCACATCCATGCCCAACATCAACGACAAAACCTACGAACCCTCGCCCGCTTACTCTGTCGCCTTTCTGGGCCTGGGCGTCATGGGCTACCCCATGGCGGGCCACCTGGCGCGCGCTGGCCACCAGGTCACGGTCTACAACCGCACTGCTAGCAAATCAATAGCATGGTGCGAAGAATTCAAGAGCGCTAGCAGCCAATTGGGCACACATTCCCATGCACCGACACCCCGTGAGGCAGTGCTGGCCGCAGACATCGTGTTTTGCTGCGTGGGTAACGATGCGGATTTGCGCAGCGTGACGCTGGGGGCCGACGGCGCGTTTGCCGGCATGAAGCCCGGGGCGATTTTTGTGGACCACACCACCGCCTCGGCGGACATCGCCCGGGAGCTGAGCGCTGCGGCGGTGGCGCGTGGACTGCAATTCATCGATGCGCCCGTGTCCGGCGGCCAAGCCGGCGCACAGAATGGCATGTTGACCGTGATGTGCGGGGGCGATGCCACTGCGTTTGAAGCGGTCAAGCCAGCGGCCATGGCCTTTTCCCGCGCATTTACCTTGCTGGGCGAGAGCGGCTCCGGCCAGCTGGCCAAAATGGTGAACCAGATCTGTATTGCCGGACTGGTGCAAGGCCTGTCAGAGGCCGTGGCCTTTGGCCAGCGCGCGGGGCTGGACATGAACCAGGTGCTGGACGTCATCGGCAAAGGGGCCGCCCAGAGCTGGCAACTCGACAACCGGGGCAAAACCATGGTGGCGGACCAATTTGAATTTGGTTTCGCCGTGGACTGGATGCGCAAAGACCTGGGCCTGGTGCTGGACGAGGCCAAGCGCAATGGCGCGCGCTTGCCGGTGACCGCGGTGGTCGACCAGTTTTATGCCGATGTGCAAGTCATGGGTGGTAACCGCTGGGATACCAGCAGCCTGATCAAGCGCCTCAAGTAAGGCGCAGCCCCCACGAAAAAAGGCCTGCAATTGCAGGCCTTTTTACCGGGCAGAGCGAAAAACCTATTTCTTGGCGGGCTCAGCGGGCTGGGGCAGAGTGCGCGCCAGCTCTTCTTCGGAAATGATTTCCAGAATCCGCACCACGCGCGCGACGCCGCTCACACCACTGATGATGTCGGTTGCGCGCTTGGCTTCACGGGCTGTCACACGCCCCATCACATAGACCGTACCGCGCTCGGTGGTCAACTTGAAGGCGCTGGCAAACAAATCCTTGGCGTCCACCAAAGCCGCTTTGGAGCGGCCGGTCACCAGGGTGTCCGAGGAGCGCTGGGTCAGGGTGGTGCTGCCCATCACCTCAAGCTCGTTGACGATGTTACGCACGTTGTCCACGCCAGCCACGATCTTTTCGATCAATTGTTTGTCCTGCAGGTTCGGCACTTCACCGGTCAACAAGACCTGGCGGTTGTAGCTGGTCACGTTCACGTGCACCCGCTCGCCCAGGTTCTCGCGAATGCGGCTGGCAGCGCGGAGCTCAATGCCCTCGTCTTCCACCAAGCTGCCGGAGGTGCGGCGATCGGTCGCTACCAAACCGGTACCAACAAAGGCGCCACCCACCATGAGCGGGAAGCAGCCGCTCAGGCTGACGGCCACCAAGGTGCCAAGAGTCAGGCGTTGAAGAAGTTGTTTCATGTTTAGGGTTCCTGTTCACCGAGTAATTGGGCATCCACCGCATCACAGATGCAATGCAATGTGAGGATATGGACTTCTTGGATGCGGGCCGTCCGGTCGTGCGGCACGCAGATATGGACATCGGTATCGCGCAATAGTTGCGCCATCTTGCCGCCGGATTTGCCGGTCAGCCCGACCACCACCATTTCACGCTCATGGGCGGCTTCGATCGCAGCCAGCACATTGGCAGAGTTGCCGCTGGTCGAGATGGCCAGCAACACGTCGCCAGGGGCGCCCAGGGCGCGCACTTGGCGCGAGAAAATGACATTGAAGTCGTAGTCGTTGGCGATCGCCGTCATGATGGAGCTGTCGGTGGTGAGCGCAATCGCGCCCAGCTCTGGCCGCTCGCGCTCGAACCGCCCGACAAACTCTGCCGCGAAGTGCTGGGCATCTGCCGCGGAGCCCCCGTTGCCGCAGGCCAGGACTTTGCCGCCACTGGTCACACACGCCAGCATGGCTTGCACCGCATCCGCAATCGGTTTGCTCAGCGTCTGGGCAGCCTGGTATTTGAGGTCCGCACTGTCGATAAAGTGTTGTTGTATACGTTGTTCCAGCATGGGCGGCATGATACCGCGCAGCGTATAAACCCTGATGTCCGGGCCTTGTCAGGCTGATCAGGACGCATCGAAGGCGGCGCGCAACCACTCGACCGCGTCGCCGTCCATCACCACCACATCAAACCGACACGGAGGAACGGTGCGCAGCTGCAGCAAGTAATGCCTTGCAGCAAAGATGATGCGGCGCTGTTTGACATGCCCCACGCTGGCAGCAGCCCCGCCATGGTCGGCGCGGCTGCGTTTGCGCACCTCGACAAACACCAGCGTGCCGTCGCGGTCACGCATGATCAAGTCGATCTCGCCACCGCCCCGCCCAGGGGTCCGATAATTGCGGGCAACGAATTGCAGCCCCTTGGCTTGCAAAAAACCCGACGCCCGCTGCTCCGCCGCATCGCCCACTTGTTTGGTCGTGCGGGAAGCGGGTCGTGATGGAAGTAAGCCCATATGAGTGCGTCTTTTTCTTCAGCCATCCAAGCCGCCAAAGATGCGGCCGGTGCGCAGCATTATCCGCAAGGCTGCTTGTATGTTGTCGCCACGCCCATCGGCAACCTGGCCGACATCACCCTGCGCGCCCTGCATGTACTGGGGCTTGCCGATTGCATTGCCTGCGAAGACACACGCCACACCCAGCAAATGCTGCGCGCCTACGGCATCGACAAAGCCGGCTCGGCCCTGCTGGCCGTGCACCAGCACAACGAGACCGAGGCTGCGCAGACCGTGATCGCCCGCCTGCGGGAAGGCCAACGCGTGGCCTATGTGAGCGACGCCGGCACGCCGGGCGTGAGTGACCCCGGGGCGCGGCTGGTAGCGCAAGTGCGGGCGCAAGGTTTGCGCGCTGTTCCGATGCCGGGGGCAAGCAGCGTAGTGACCGCTATTTCTGTGGCCGGGCTGGTCGCTGCGGGCGAAGGCCATGGCGGTTTTGTGTTCCGGGGTTTTTTGTCTTCCAAAGCCACAGAGCGCGCCAACGAGGTCGCGGCAATAGCTGCGCAGCCCGACGCGGTGGTGCTGCTGGAGGCGCCGCACCGGCTGGAGGCACTGGCCAAGGCGCTTGCGCCCTTGGGCTCGCGCAAAGTCACGGTAGGCCGGGAACTGACCAAGCAATTTGAAGAGGTAGCCACCGTGGATGCGAGCGAGTTCAGCGCTTGGTTGGCCGCAGATGCCAACCGCTTGCGCGGCGAGTTCGCGCTGGTCATTCACCCTGCGGCTGCAGCCGCCAACACTACGGATGACCGCGTATTGAGCTTGCTGCTGGAGCAACTGCCGCTCAAATCTGCAGTGAAACTAGCCGCAGACATCACCGGCGAGCCGCGCAACGCGCTGTATGAGCGGGCCCTGCTGCTCAAGCAGGGCTCTGGCAGCGAAGACTAGGCCGCAGCAGCCTGCCAGGCCTGCACATAGGCACTGGCACGCTCGTAGACCTGCGCCGCTGTGACGCCCGGTGCAAACAACTGGCTGCCGATGCCGAAGCCGGTGGCGCCGGCTTTGACCCATGGTCCGATGCTCTCGGGGGTAATGCCGCCCACCGGCCAAAGATCGGTCCCGGCGGGAACCACGGACTTGAGCGCCTTCAAGCCGCCGTGCCCGAGCGACTCTGCCGGGAACAACTTGAGGGCATGCGCGCCAGCGGCCAATGCGGCAAAAGCTTCGGTCGGTGTTGCTACACCGGGGGACGCCAGCATGCCCAACGCCACCGCACGGCGGATCACCACCGGATCGCAATTGGGCGAGACCATCAAGCGGCCGCCGGCCGCATGCACCGCGTCCACATGTTCAACCGTGAGCATGGTTCCACCGCCAATAAGGGCATCAGCCGGCAATCCAGCTGCGAGAGCTGCTATACATTCGATAGCACCGGGGCGATTCAAGGGCACTTCGAGGCTCCGGAAGCCTGCTTGGTACAAGGCCTGGCCGATATCCAAAGCCTCTTCGGGCGTGAGCCCACGCAAAATGGCAATCAAAGGCATGTGGCGGGCTTGCGCCAACAAAGGGAAAACAGAACTCATCAAGCGCTCCAATGGGAATGAATGTGTTGCACGGCGGCCAGAAAGGCTTTGCGGGCATCCAGAATGTCAAAACGGCAGTCCAGGCGCTGCGCCGCCTTTTGGTAGAGCTCTGCGAGCTGCGGTGAGCCGATCAACTGAAAAGTGGGGACCTCGCCGGCTTCCGCCCCGAGTACATCTTTGAGTTCCGCACCGATCAAGAGGCCACTCAAATACGAGGCACTGGCCTGAGGCGCCATGTCTTTGCTGACCACACGGGCCCGGGTGCCAAACAGCACATGGCTCAGCGCATGGTGTCCGGCCGCATCCACCCCGGCTGCAAAAGCAGCATCGTCCCATGTAGCCTGTCCGCCCGCAGCGGCGGCCAGTGTGCCGTGCTTGCGCAACAGGTCATAGAGCTCGCCGGTCATGTAGGTGCGAAGTTTGCGCACCACGCCATCTTGCAGTAACACCCATTTACTGTGCGTGCCAGGTAGCACGAACCAACCAGACACATGGCCGAGTGCCCAAGCTCCCAGGAGTTGGGTTTCCTCGCCGCGCATCACATCCGGCACACCTGCAGAGTTGCGAATGCAATAGCCGGGGACCAGCACCACGGGCGCGTCTCCGGGAGCATCCGGGACCCTGAACACATGGCGCCCCAAGTCCTGCAAGGGCACAGACGCATCCACATACGGCACTTCATGCCACCCGAGCGCACTCCCCACCATTCCGGAGGCGACCACCAAAGACGGTATCGCCTGCACGCTGGTCAGCGCGCCGGTGAGCGCCTCCGGGAAGCGCCCTTTGCAGGCCAGCGCGCCATCGCCATCGCTGGACTCCCGGATGCACTCCCCCGTCGGTCGGATCACATAGGTGCGGCGGTGGGTGGTTCCCCAGTCCACACCGACAATGGCGGATGTTGGGCTCATAGTCATAGTTAAGTTCACGAAGATGGGTTTCCCCCCGATTTAAACATATGATCATTAAATGCCAATTCGCATGACGCCTGTCGATCCCAAAACGCCGCCCACTCCGGCCTCCCACGCGCGCTACAGCGGCCGCAAACTGCATGGGCAGGTGGTTGATGAGCTGGGCCGCCGGGTCGCAGGGGGCATCTACCCCGCCGGGCAGGTGCTCCCAAATGAGGAGCTGTTGTGCCAGGAGCTGGCCGTTAGCCGCACTGCCCTGCGTGAGGCCGTCAAGGTACTGGCGGGCAAAGGTCTGCTGGAAGCCCGGCCCCGCATCGGCACCCGGGTGCGCAGCAAAGACCAATGGAACCTGCTGGACCCGGACATCCTGGCGTGGCGCTGCGCGACCGGCGTAGATGCGGAGTTTTTGCGACACCTCACCGAGCTGCGCGAAATCATTGAGCCTTCCGCGGCCGCACTGGCCGCGACCAGCCGCAGTGAGGAGCAACTCCAATCGATCGCACAGGCGCTGCGCTCTATGGAGTCAGCAGCTTCGATCACCGATTGGGTGCAAGCCGATCTGGCCTTTCACACCGCCGTACTCCAAGCCACCAACAACCCGCTGCTGATGCCACTGGCCGCCATCATCGGCAGCGCCCTGGAGTCTTTGCTGGGTGTTACCGCGCGCACCTCGGACAACTTCAAGCAAGCGTTACCGGACCACCAGAAGGTGTTTGAAGCGATCCGGCTGCAAGAGCCGCAGAACGCCTTGCACCGCATGGCCAGCATGCTTTCTGACACCCGCAGCCTGATCCGCGCCACGATCCAGACAAGCTAAGCGGCTTCTTTTAGGCTTTATTTGTATGATGATTGCTTTTACAATCGTCGTCTAATTACCTCTTGGAGACCTATGAAGCCGGACACCCTCTCCCACTTCGCGCAGTACCCGAGCTTGCAAGGGCGCAGTGTTTTTGTCACCGGAGGCAGCTCTGGCATCGGTGGCGACATCGTGATTGCCTTTGCGCGCCAAGGCGCCAAAGTGGCGTTCACCGGCCGCAATGCCGAGGCCGCCCAGCAAGTCATTGAGGCAGCGCGGCAACTGGGCCCTGAACCGCTGTTCCTGCAAAGCGACGCGTCGGATGTGAAAGCCTTGCAAGCGGCCATCGGCACAGCGGCCGAGCGCTTTGGCGACATCACGGTGTTGGTCAACAACGTGGCCAATGACCAGCGGCATGAACTTGCCGATGTGACGGCGGAAGACTTCGACTGGCGGGTATCAGTCAACTTGCGACCCCACTTTTTTGCCGCCCAGGCGGTTGCCGAGGGCATGAAGCGTTCCGGCGGTGGCGCCATCGTGAACCTGGGCTCGACCAGTTGGAAAATCAAGGGCAAGGGCTACCCGGTCTATGCGACCTGCAAGTCAGCGACCGTGGGTCTGACCCGCAGCCTGGCGCGGGAACTGGGGGAATTCAATATCCGGGTCAACACCTTGACTCCGGGCTGGATCATGACCGACAAGCAGTTGGCCTTGTGGGTCGATGAGGCGGGCGAAAAAGCCATGAAGGACAACCATTGCCTGCCCGGCCGGATTCTCGGCGCCGATGTGGCGAATATGGCTTTGTTTTTATCGGCCGCTGACAGCGGCATGGTGACAGCCCAAGACTTTGTAGTGGACGCCGGATGGACCTGAATCACACACTCCCCCAAGCCATCTGGCCTGCAGAACTGCTGCTAGGTGAGGGCCCCGTCTGGGAAGCCCGGACCGGGCGCTTTTTCTTTGTCGACATCCATGGTTGTGCTCTGCACGCCTGGACCCCCGCGACGGATGCGCGCCAAAGCTGGAAGATGCCTGAGCGCATCGGCTGGTTGATTCCCCGCAAAAACGGGGACGGCTACATGGCGGGCTTCCAAAGCGGCATAGTGCATCTGACGCTGGAGCCAGAACTGCGCTGGGAGCTGGTGGCTCAGCCGCATCCCGGTGAAACGTCCGTCCGGCTGAACGATGCCAAGGCAGATGCCTTAGGCCGTATCTGGGCCGGCTCCATGGACAACGACGATCCGGCCCGCTGCAAAGGACGGCTCGCCCGCCTCGACCCGGATCTGCAATGCACCGTGGTGGAAACCGGCATCTATATTGCCAACGGCCCCGCGATTGCACCGGACGCCCGGTGGATGCTGCACACCGACAGCTTTCTGAACACGGTCTACCGATACACGCTGGATGCCTCAGGCAACATCACTGACAAATCGGTGTGGCGGGTTTTCTCGGAAGACGAAGGCACGCCCGACGGAATGACGCTGGACAGCGAAGGCCGCGTCTGGATTGCGTTCTGGGGCGGTGCTTGCATTCGGTGCTTCACGCCGGACGCGGAGTGCCTGCAGACCATCGCGATACCCGCGAGTCAGGTGACGAGCATCAGCTTTGGTGGCACCGACCTCCAGACAATGCTGGTGACGACAGCGCGGGTAGGACTGGGTGATGCGGAATTGGCGCAGTACCCCTTGTCGGGTAGTGTGTTCACCCTGCGCACCGGCGCGACAGGGGTGCTGCCCCTCGCGTTTGGCTGAAACGGCGCGTCAGCTTTTCTCTGCGCGCAAGCGACGGCGGCTGTCCCGTGCATTGGGCAGCCAGCCGCGCCAGAGCCAACGGCTGAGCAACAGCAAGCCGCGGATCCACTCGTCCAGCGCATAGGCCAACCAGATACCGGGCAGGCCGAACAAGCGGCCCAACCAAAAAGAGCCGACGCCCAGCACCAACACAAGGGACGCGACGCTGGACACTGCCGGGTAAATGGCGTCGCCCGTCGCACGCAAGGCACCATTCAAAATCAGGTTGAACACTCGGCCGGTCTCGAGCAGCAGCGATAGCCACAGCAAGGTTTGCGCGGCCTCAATGACGGCCGCGTCTTTGGTAAAAGCGCGCATCAACCACGGGGCACCCAATGCGGCAAACAGTGCCAGTGAGCCGGAGGCCAGCAGCCCATTGCGCACCGCCTTGCGGACCAGTCCGTTAGCAGCCCTCAAATCGCCAGCCCCGACGAGGCGGCCCACCATGATTTCACAGGCCCAGCCAATGGCCATGCTGGTCAACAGCACATATTTGAGCAGCTGCAAGGTGTAGGAGTGGGTGGCGAGTGCGGTGACCCCCAAGCGGGCGGTCGCCGCCAGCGACACCATAAAGGCAGCGCGGTAAGTGACCTCGACCCCGGCGCCCGGAAGCCCCACCCGCAACACCGGCGCAAAGTCCACCCACGCAAATCGCCACCAGTCTTGCCTGGAGGGAGTCAATTGCATACGGACTCGCCAGAACCACAGGTGCAATACCAGCCCCAATGCGCGGCTGATCAGCATGGCTATGGCGTAGCCCTCAAGGCCCATGCCATCCCAGCTGCCCCAGCCCCGCATGATCACAAAGGCCAGCGCGAGGTGTGTGCCGTGCATGGCAATCATGATCCGCAAAGAGTCTTTGGCAAACAGGTGGGCGCGCAGCACCGCCGCCATACTGAGGTTGTAGGCATCCAGCAGCAAGGCCGGTGCAAACCATTGCAAATACGGGGCGGCTAAGGACGCCACCATGGCCGGGGCGTTCAACCAGTCGAGCATGACGTCGTTGCCTGCGACCACCACCAGCATGATCGCAGCACCCACCCAGCTACTGGCACCCAAGGCCAACAGGGCGACACGTCGGGCGGCGGCGTGCTGCCCTCCCCCGACATATTGCGTCACCATCACGCCCAAGCCGATGGCGAGCACCCGGAAAGCGACGCTCAGGGTTTCCAGAATCTGGTTCACCAGCCCGAAGGCACCGGCTGCAACATCTGACTCATGGGAGGCCAACCATAGCCCGCCCATCGCGACCGTCATTCCCAACAAAAACTCGCCGAGCAGAGGCCCGGCGATGGTATTGAGGCGCAAGCGCTCTGGGGTGTTCATCCGATGAATGTACCCTAGCCCATCAACCGTGGGAACTCAGTGATTGCCCAGAAATGCACCACCCCATGCGGGTAATTGCAGAACAGCGCCATGGCGTGGCACCTCGCCCAAACCGCTGCCAGCCACTGCGTGCATCGCAGCGAAGGCTTCCGGAACCAACCATTGCGCAGGTTCAGGACTGAAGTTGAATACGCAAACCATGCTGCGACCTTCATGACGACGCACATAGGCGAACACCTGGGGGTGCGCATCCAGCACCTCCAAGGTACCACTCACCAGGCAGGGCTGGGTTTTGCGCCAGCGCAGCAGGCTGCGATAGAAATGCAACAGCGATGCAGAGTCTTGGATCTGCGCCTCGGCGGTTAACGCCCGGTGGGTCGTTGCCACGGGTAGCCATGGCTTTGCCGGTGCCGGCGAAGAGGAGAAGCCCAGATCGGCAGCATCCGCGAGCCACGGCATCGGAGTGCGACAACCATCGCGCCCTTTGAACTCGGGCCACATCGTGATGCCGTAGGGGTCCTGCAGGTCTTCAAATGCAATGTCTGCCTCTGGCAAGCCCAGCTCGTCACCTTGATAGATGCAAGGGGAACCGCGCAAGGACATTTGCAAGGCTGCGCCCAGGCGCAACAACTCAGGCGCCGCAACCGCCGCAGTGCTAGCCCAGCGGGTAGCAACCCGCACCACATCGTGATTAGACAGCGCCCAGCAAGGCCATCCACCGGGAGCCACCTCTTCAAACCGCTTCACAAAGCCGCGGAAGTGCGCAGCACTGTGCGCAGTACCCAGCAGGTCAAAGCAGTACGCCATGTGCAGCTTGTCACCTCCACTGGTGTATTCCGCCACGCGGGCCAGACCGTCGTCGTCACCGATTTCCCCCACCATGGTGGTGTCGGGATACGCGTCCAGCAAGGCACGCAGCTCACGCAAGAAGGCCAGGTTTTCGGGCTGGCTCTTGTCGTGTTGGTGCCATTGCCAGCCATAGGGGTTCACTGCGTTGACCGCAGGGTCCTCACCATCGGGGCGACCGCGTGCGGGGTTGTCGCGCAGTTGGGCGTCATGGAAGTAAAAGTTGGCGGTGTCCAGGCGGTAGCCATCCACCCCGAGATCCAACCAGAATTTGACGGTCGACAGCAGCGCTTTTTGCACTTCGGGATTGTGAAAATTCAAATCCGGCTGGCTGGTCAAGAAGTTGTGCATGTAGTACTGGCAACGGCGGGTATCCCACTGCCAAGCACTACCGCCAAAAATGGACAACCAATTGTTGGGCGGGTTTCCGTCGGGTTTGGCATCGGCCCAGATGTACCAATCGGCCTTGGGGTTGTTCAGGCTGGAGCGGCTTTCTACAAACCAAGGGTGTTGATCAGAGCTGTGGGAGAGCACTTGATCGATCATGACCTTCAGGCCCAGTGCATGTGCGCGATCGACCAGCTGCTTGAAATCATCGAGCGTTCCGAACATCGGGTCCACGTCGCAGTAGTCGCTGACGTCGTAGCCGAAATCCTTCATCGGACTCTTGAAGAAGGGCGACAGCCAAATGCCGTCTGCGCCCAGGTCGGCCACATAGTCCAGCTTGGCGGTAATGCCGGCCAGATCGCCCACACCGTCGCCATTGCTGTCCGCATAACTACGCGGGTAGATCTGATAAATGACGCCACCGCGCCACCAGTTGTTGTTCGTTGCTTTAGCCATGATTGAAAGGTCCCTTGAATGAAAACGGCGAATCTGCTTACGCAAATTCGCCAAGGAAGGTTGGTCCTAAATTTACTTGACGGAGCCGCTCAGCAGCCCGCGCACAAAGAAGCGTTGCAGCGAGAAGAACACGGCAACCGGCACTGCAATAGAGACGAATGCGCTGGCGGTCAAAATTTCCCAGCTCTCACCGCGAGAGCCCAGCAAGTCGTTGAGCTTGATGGTGAGCACCACTTGGTCCGGCGCTTTGCCCAGGAAGACGAGTGCAATCAAAAAGTCGTTCCAGACCCACAGGAACTGGAAGATGGCAAAACTCGCCAACGCAGGGATCGACAAGGGAAGCACGATGCTGGTGAAGATCTGGAAATGCGAAGCACCGTCCATCCGCGCGCTCTCGATGATGTCGCGTGGCAAGGACGCAATGTAGTTGCGCAACAGGTAAATCGCTAGGGGCAGACCAAACGCGGAGTGGGCAAGCCACACCCCGAGGTAGGACTTGGACTCTGTGCCAAAAACCTCGCCCATCTGGTTGTAGAGCCGGAGCAGCGGAATCAGGGACATCTGCAAGGGCACCACCAGCAGGCCCACCACCACAATAAACAAGAATTTGCGGCCGGGGAATTCCATCCAGCTGAAGGCATACGCGGCAAAGGCTGCAATCAGAATCGGAATAAAGGTCGCCGGAATCGTGACCTTGAAGGTGTTCAAGAATGCCTGCCCTACCCCTTCACCCGCAATCACCTTTTCGTAATTCTGGGTCATGAAAACGGGTGGAGACTCGGCCACATAAAACACCCGGACACCACGATCCTTGTCATAGGGCTGGTCCAGATCCAGGCGATAGCTTCCGTCGGCTTTCACCGTCAGCGTGCCGTCGGGTTTGCCGTCTTCCTCGTCAAAGATTTGCCCGTCCGACACTTCCACTGTCGTACCAACGGCGAACTCTTTGGGGTTGGCCGACTTGAGCGAAAACTGCTTGATTTGTATGCCGCCACCTTCGGGGAACAAGCGGCCGCTGATGACGTAGCGCTCACCTTCTTTCACCAGACTTTGGGCCCCTGCCGTGCGGCGCATATCTGCACGGGTTTGGGTGGAGAGCGCGGTCCACCAGCCACTGCTGACCAGCTGCTGCTTTTCACGGAAGCTGGAAACCAAGAGGCCGAAGGTAGGGAGCACCCACATCAACACGATGACCAGCAACAAGGCTTGCGCCATCAAGGATGGGAGAGAGAAATACTTTTTCATCGCTGAGCCTCCTCAGTGCGGAAGCGGCGGATATTGAAGGCCATCACCGGTACCACTGCAAACATCAAAACCATGGCCAAGGTGGAGCTGCGGCCGTAGTCGCCACCGCCACGGAACATCCAGTCATACATCAGATTGCCCAGCACACTGGTATCCCACTGGCCACCGGTCATGGCCATCACGATGTCAAACACCTTGAGCACCGTGATGGTGATGGTGGTCCAGACCACCAGAATGGTGGACATCACTTGGGGCACCATGATTTCGAAAAAGATCTGCAGCTCGCTGGCGCCATCGATGCGTGCAGCCTCGATGGTTTCGTGCGGCACACCCCGCAGGGCGGCAGAGAGAATCACCATGGCGAAGCCTGTCTGGATCCAGATCAAAATCGCCATCAGGAAAAAGTTATTCCAGAACGGAATCGTGACCCAGGCCTGGGGCTCAAAGCCCATGCCCATCACCATGGCGTTCAAGATGCCAATTTGCTCCGCATCAGGCCCCCGGAAGTCGTACACAAACTTCCAGATCACACTGGCGCCCACAAAGCTGATGGCCATGGGCATGAACACCATGGACTTGGCAAATCCACCCCACCAAACGCGGTCTGCGAGCACTGCGACCACGAGGCCGAAAGCAGTGGCCGCGGCGGGAACGACCAACAACCAGAGAAAGTTGTTGCGAATCGTCAGCAAGAAATTCTGATCCGCGAACACCCAGCGAAAGTTGGCGAGTCCAACGAATTGCTCTCCCGTTGCGTCATAAAAACTCAAGCGGAAGGTTTCAAACAAGGGGTACACCAGATAGGTACCCAGCAACAACAGGGCGGGCGCAATAAAGAGCCAGGGCCGCACGTTGGAGCGGAAAATTTCGCGTCCGTTTTTACTGCCCACTGGCAGCTGGACGATTTTGTCCAACACGAAGTTGGAGCCGGCGAAGTACAGCAAGCAGAACGCAATACTGACCAGTACAGCGGTGATGGTCTGGATAACTTGATCAGTCATGGGATCAATGCTTTTGCGTGTCGTAGGGAATGGGATTCAAAAGGGCCGGCAGCCGAAGCCGCCGGCCTGAAGACGTGCCGCAAGGCGACGTCAGAGGAGATACTTACTTGATCGCGTCCCAGCTCTTCTGGATCTCGTCAGCCACTTCCTTGGCAGAGGCGCCGCCGGAGTAGTTGACCATGCCCTTCCAGAAGCTGCCTGCACCCACTGCGCCGGGCATCAGGTCGGAACCGTCAAAGCGGAAGGTGGTGGCGTTTTGCAGAATCTCGCCTTGCTTCTTGAGCGAGGCGGTCTTGTACTTGGCCAGGTCCACACCCTTGTGCGGTGTCAGGAAGCCGCCTT
>DAINNP010000039.1:0-11440 GCA_036735785.1 Rhodoferax sp.
ATTGACCTCAAAGACGGCCACTGCGTTCGCCTCAAACAAGGCGATATGGACCAATCCACCACCTTTGGCGAAGACCCCGCGGTCATGGCCCGAAGCTGGGTTGACAAGGGCGCGCGCCGCCTGCACCTCGTAGATTTGAATGGCGCGTTTGCGGGCCATCCCAAGAACGAGGTGGCCATTCGCAAGATATTGAAGGAAGTGGGCGGCGAGATTGATGTGCAGCTGGGTGGCGGTATCCGCGATCTGGACACCATCGAGCGCTATCTGGATGCGGGCTTGCGCTACGTCATCATCGGTACCGCAGCGGTTAAGAACCCCGGCTTTTTGCAAGACGCCTGCACCGCGTTCGGCGGCCACATCATCGTGGGCCTGGACGCCCGCGACGGCAAAGTGGCCACCGACGGCTGGAGCAAGCTCACCCGCCACGATGTGATCGACCTCGGCAAAAAGTTTGAAGACTACGGCGTCGAGTCCATCATCTACACCGACATCGGCCGCGACGGCATGCTGTCCGGCATCAATATCGATGCCACCGTCAAGCTCGCTCAGGCGTTGACCATCCCCGTGATTGCCTCTGGTGGCCTGTCCAACATGGCCGACATTGAAGCCCTATGCGCTGTGGAAGACGAAGGCGTGGAAGGCGTGATCTGCGGCCGCGCCATTTACAGCGGCGACCTCGACTTTGAAAAAGCGCAACTCCGCGCCGACGAGTTGAACGGATGAACAAGTTTTGCCGCCGGGCCGTCCCAAGGCTGGGCTTGGGGTTTTGCCAAAACACGGCCCCCTCGGGGGGCAGGAAGCTACACGTAGTGAGCGACCGTGGGGGCAACCATGCTCGCTAAGAGAATTATTCCTTGCCTGGACGTGACCGGCGGTCGCGTCGTCAAAGGCGTGAACTTTGTCGAACTGCGTGACGCCGGCGATCCGGTAGAAATTGCTGCGCGCTACAACGACCAGGGCGCTGACGAACTCACGTTTCTCGATATCACCGCTACCAGTGATGGGCGGGATTTGATTCTGCACATCATCGAGGCGGTGGCTTCGCAAGTGTTCATTCCGCTTACCGTGGGTGGCGGTGTGCGGGTGGTCGAGGATGTGCGCCGATTGCTGAACGCAGGCGCCGACAAGGTGAGTTTCAACTCGGCCGCCTTGGCCAATCCGCAGGTGATTGAAGACGCATCGCTCAAATACGGCTCACAGGCGATTGTGGTGGCGATTGACGCCAAGCGCCGGTCCGCCGAAGACGCAGCCACCCGCGGCGCGGGCTGGGATGTGTACAGCCACGGCGGCCGTAAAAACACGGGGCTGGATGCAGTGGTATGGGCTACCGAGATGGCGCGCCGCGGTGCGGGCGAGATCTTGCTCACCAGCATGGACCGTGATGGCACCAAGAGTGGGTTTGATTTGGCCCTGACCCGTGCGGTGGCCGATGCGATCAGCGTGCCGGTCATTGCCAGTGGCGGCGTGGGTAACCTCGACCACTTGGCAGATGGCGTGCAGCAGGGCGGCGCCGATGCGGTGCTGGCAGCCAGCATCTTCCATTACGGCGAATACACGGTGGGCCAAGCGAAAGCGCGTATGGCGGAGCGGGGTATCCCGGTCAGAATTTAAGCCTTTTAGGGCTCTAGCGCCCAATAATGCTGCGTGAGCAGCTATCAAAAAAATAGCAAATGGAATCTCAAATGACCCCCCCAGTGAGCTGGATCAAGCACATCCGTTGGGACTCCAAAGGCTTGGTGCCTGTCATTGCACAAGAGCAAACCACGGGTGATGTGCTGATGTTTGCCTGGATGAACCGGGAGGCGCTGCAGAAAACCGTGGAGCTCGGTCAGGCGGTGTATTTCAGCCGTTCGCGCGACAAGCTCTGGTTCAAAGGCGAAGAGTCCGGCCATGTGCAGAAAGTCCATGAGATCCGTATGGACTGTGACAGTGACGTTATCTTGCTCAAAGTGACCCAGCTGGGCCATGAGCCCGGTATCGCTTGCCACACCGGGCGACACAGCTGTTTCTTCAGTGTGCTGAAGGACGGTGTCTGGCAAGCGGTTGACCCGGTGCTCAAAGACCCTGAATCCATTTACAAGTAAAGCGCGTATTCACACCATGCAGGACACACTCACTTCTCAAGATGCGCTAGCCCATTTGGCAGCTGTCATCGAAAGTCGCAAAGCGGCCAACGGGGGCGACCCCGAGGCGAGCTATGTGGCGCGCCTGCTGCACAAGGGCCCTGACGCCTTTTTGAAGAAAATCGGTGAAGAAGCTACCGAAGTAGTGCTGGCCGCCAAAGACGCGGACCACGGCGGTGACAAAACCAAGATCGTCTACGAGATGGCAGACCTGTGGTTCCACAGCATGGTGGCGCTGGCCCATTACGGCCTGAGCCCCGCAGATGTCATCACCGAGTTGCAGCGTCGCTTGGGCACGAGTGGTCTTGAAGAAAAAGCCCTGCGCAAAGCGGTGGCGCGCGAAGCCGAGTCCAAATAAGGAGCCGCGCAATGAGCCAAGACTTCACCACCCCCGCTACCTCGGATCAAGCCTTGTTGCTCAAGCTGCAAGGGCTGAACACGGTCGGTACCATCAGCTATGTGCTGCACCTCATCGTGGCGGTAGCGGCCTTGATTCCCGGCGGGCAGTTTGGCTTGACGCTGTTGCTGGTGGCTCTGATCATCGATTTGGTCAAGCGTGATGACGCAGCCGGTACTTGGCATGCTTCGCATTTCCGCTGGCGTATCCGCTCGGTGTTGTTTGCCGGGTTGGCGTATTTGCTGACTTTCCCTCTGTTTCTGCTTTTGTATTTTCCGGGCGCTGTGGCCTGGGCTGTCATATCACTGTGGTTTCTCTACCGTATCGTGACGGGCTTTATGGCAATGAACAAAGGTCAGGAGATCGGTGCATGAGCGAGCACACCCATCACGCCCACGATGCGAATTGCATTTTTTGCAAGATCGTGGCCAAGCAGATTCCATCCAAGGCGGTGTTTGAGGATGAGCATGTCTATGCCTTCCACGACATCAATCCCTGGGCGCCGGTGCATTTTTTGCTGATACCCAAGGCGCATATTCCCAGCATGGCGCACATCACTGCAGAGCATGGCACCCTGATGGCCCACATGATGGCCCTGGTGCCGCAGTTGGCTTTGAAGGAGGGATGCAACCCTTACCCCGAAGGCGGCTACCGTTTGGTTACCAATACCGGGTCAGAGGGTGGGCAAGAGGTGCATCACCTGCATTTTCATGTCATGGGCGGTTCACGCCCTTGGCTGAAGGGGTAGTTGCCACAGGTGGGCGACTAGAATTCAATTTATTGTTAGGAGTACATCATGGGTTCTTTTTCTATTTGGCACTGGTTGATCGTTCTGCTGATCGTCGTCATGGTGTTCGGCACCAAGAAACTCAAGAACATCGGTTCCGACCTGGGCGGTGCGGTCAAAGGGTTCAAAGATGGCATGAAAGACGGCACCACGCCTGCGACGGATGACAAGGCTGCTCCCGCTCAACAAGTTGCCAATGCGGCTGAGAAAACCACGATCGACGTGGAAGCAAAGCAGAAAAACTGAGTTAGTCCGGCGTGATTGATCTCGGAATATCCAAAATGGCGCTGATCGGTGCGGTCGCGCTGATCGTCATCGGGCCTGAAAAACTGCCCCGCGTCGCTCGCACAGTAGGCGCCTTGCTTGGTAAAGCGCAACGCTACGTAGCGGATGTGAAGGCTGAGGTCAACCGGTCGATGGACCTGGACGAGTTGAAGAAAATGCGCGAAACCGTTGAAGGTGCAGCGCGTGATGTGGAAGACTCCATCCAGACCTCAGCAGCTGACTTCGAAAAGACCTGGTCGGCGACCACGGATGCCGCGTTGGAAGCGGAGCCTCCGAGCTACAAACATCCCAACAAAAACTGGCGCCTTAAGCAGGGGGCTATGCCGCAGTGGTACAAGGCCCGCAATGGGGTACGTACCCGAGCTTTGTCGGGCGCTGCACGTGTGGCCCGGTTCCGTCCTCCCCGCGCCCGCTGAGCGGCGCTCACCACTTTAGTCATGTCTACTGAAAATCAACCGCAAGACGAGCTTGCCGGGACTGAGCAACCTTTCGTCCAGCATTTGATGGAGTTGCGCGACCGCTTGGTCAAGGCTGCCATTGCGGTGGGTATCGCCATGGCGGTGTTGGCTTTGTACCCCGGTCCGGCCGCACTGTATGACTTTTTGGCCCAGCCGTTGATTGCCTCTCTGCCTGAGGGGGGCAAGCTGATTGCCACCTCGGTGATTTCGCCTTTCTTGGTGCCGCTCAAGATCATGCTGATGACCGCATTCTTGATTGCGCTTCCGGTGGTTCTTTGGCAGATGTGGGCTTTTGTGGCGCCCGGTCTCTACAGCCACGAGAAGAAACTGGTACTGCCTTTGGTGGTTTCGAGCACAGTGCTGTTCTTTATCGGCGTGGCGTTTTGTTACTTCTTTGTTTTCGGGCAGGTGTTCAAGTTCATCCAAAGCTTCGCGCCCAAAAGTATTGCTGCCACTCCGGATATTGAGGCGTATTTGGACTTTGTCCTGTCCATGTTCTTGGCCTTCGGCTTGGCGTTTGAGGTGCCAATCGTGGTGGTCGTGCTGGCGCGTATGGGGATCGTGTCTATCGAAAAGCTCAAGGCTTTCCGCAGCTACTTCATCGTGCTCGCGTTCGTGATCGCTGCGATCGTGACTCCGCCGGATGTGGTGTCCCAGCTTGCGTTAGCGATCCCGATGTGTATCTTGTATGAAATCGGTATTTGGGCTGCGCAGATATTTATCAAGCACACCCAAGCCCCCGTGGAAGAATCAAAGTCCGCCTGAGTCGGACACCGCTTTTAGATCCAGCCCCCGTCTTTGTGCGGGGGTTTTGCTTTCAGCGCTTGACTGCCTTGGGCTTAGGTCGTACGCCAGGGGTCAGCTTCAGGTTCACCTGAGCTTCTTTGCGCTGAACCACAAAAGCCGATTCGATGCCGGGCTTGAGCGATGACACCAGAGCCAGCAACTGGGTGACATCTCGAACGGGCGTGCCGCCTATGCTCACGATCACATCGCCCGGGCGGATGCCCGCTTGAGCGGCAGGCCCGTTTTGCAGTACGCCAGTGATGATTACCCCCTCTTGGGCCTTCACATCAAAGGTTTCCGCCAGCTCGGAAGAGAGGTCGTTAGGTTCCACACCGATCCAGCCACGGGTGACTTTGCCGTCTTTCACAATATCTTCGAGCACCTGCTTGGCGGTCGTCACCGGTATGGCAAAACCGATGCCCATGCTGCCACCCGAGCGGGAGTAGATGGCGGTGTTAATGCCCAGCAGGTTGCCGTTGGTATCCACTAAAGCGCCGCCCGAGTTGCCAGGGTTGATCGCTGCATCGGTTTGGATAAAGTTTTCAAAGGTGTTGATGCCCAACTGGTTACGCCCCAGTGCGCTCACAATCCCGCTGGTCACCGTCTGTCCGACGCCAAACGGGTTGCCGATGGCCAAAACCTGGTCGCCCACACGCAGGGCATCTGCATTGCCCAGCACGATGGTGGGCAGCTTGTCTAGCTCGACTTTTAGTACTGCGAGGTCGCTATCGGGATCCGTGCCAATGACTTTGGCGACGGATTTGCGCCCGTCGTTGAGGACGACCTCGATCTCGTCTGCCTCTTCGATCACATGGTTGTTGGTGAGGATGTAGCCCTGCGGGCTGACAATCACTCCGCTACCCAAGCCGCCCTGAGGCTCATCGCTTTGGTCGCCGTAGAAGAACTTGAACCACGGGTCATCGGCATTGGGGTGCTGCGCCGCCGCTTTGCTGGTGGCGATGCTTACAACAGCGGAAGAAGCGATTTGCGCCGCCATGCGAAAGCTACCGGGAGGAATTTCCCCCGCTGGCGGCAAGGGTGACTGAAACATTGACACTGCTCCGCGGGCACTGGTGCCTGTGCTGATCCATTGGGGCTTTAGAGTTGCAACCACAAAATAAGAGGCCAGCAGTACGGTGCAGGTTTGAGAGAACAGCAACCAAAGTTTTTTCATGAATTCACTCTGCAAGGGGCACACACAGCGAGCGCCAACGTCAAATTGTAGGCTGCTAAGCTGTGCAGCAACGCATGGCCTATGACCGATTCGTACCGCACCATCTTGATTGAACCCGAAGCGCCCCTCAAGCCGAAATGGGGGGGTGTTTGCAATGGCTGTGGCGTTTGCTGTCTTGCAGAGCCCTGCCCCTTGGGGATCGTGCTCAGCCGACGGCGTAAGGGCGCGTGCGTGGCTTTAGAGTGGGATGGCGTCGGCAGACAGTACCGCTGTGGCGCAGTGACAAACCCAAAGGCGCTATTGGCTAGAGTTTGCCCTTCTACATCGGGGGCGGTGCGTAATGGCGCCGCATTCTTGCTCGGCAAGTTGGCCATGCGATGGATCGCTGCAGGGCAGGGGTGTGACAGTAGCCTGGAGGCAGTGCGACCCTCGGGGACAATAGCCAACCAAAGCCACAGCCCAACACACCATGATTGATCGCCAGCAGCTCACACAAACCTTGCAAACACTGCTTCAACCGGAGCGGTTCAAGGACTATTGCCACAACGGCTTGCAGGTGGAAGGGCGCATCGGTATCGGGCACCTGGTAAGTGGTGTGACAGCGAGTGAGGCGCTCATTCAAGCCGCGATCGATCACAAGGCGGATGCGATCCTGGTGCACCACGGTTTGTTTTGGAAGGGGTTTGATGGCCAGGTGAGCGGTTGGATGCGAAAGCGTCTCGGTCTGTTAATTGCGCACAACATCAACCTGCTGGCCTACCACCTACCGCTGGATGCGCACCCGGTTCTCGGAAACAACGCGCAGCTTGGCAAGCGGCTTGGACTGGAAGCGCACACCCACTTCGGAGAGCAGGCTTTAGGGCACCTGGGTGCGGCTACAACTGCGTGGGACAGTGATGCCGCGCTCGCCATCCATATGGAAGGTGTACTGGGCCGAGCGGTGACCTGTGTGTCCGGGCATTCGGGCCCTGTCAGCAAAATAGCGTGGTGTACCGGCGGTGCGCAGAGCTACTTTGAGCCAGCAATCGCAGCGGGTGCTCAAGTGTTCATTACGGGTGAGATTTCCGAGCCTCAGGCCCACTATGCCCGCGAGTGTGGCGTGTCGTACATCGCGTGCGGTCATCATGCCAGCGAGCGGTACGGTGCCCAGGCGGTAGGGGCTTGGGTGGCTGAGCAGCACGGTTTGACCCATACTTTTATTGATATTCCGAATCCCGCATGATGAGTCCAAAAATAGCCATTACCCTCGGTGATGCCGCAGGAATCGGGCCTGAAATTATTGCCCGTTGTTTTCAACAAGCACCAGCGCTGATGCGGGACTGTTTTGTTGCAGGGGATGTGCAAGCCATCCGATGCGCCAACCGTTTGGTTTCGGGGGCGGGGATGATGTTGCCAGTAGCCGTCCTGACTACGCTCGATGACATGGGCCATATTCCGTCCGGGTGTATTCCTGTTTTTCAGGTCGGTCCGACCCTCCCTGAGGTGCCCTTCGGGCAGGTAAGCGCCCTGGCAGGCGAGTTCGCCGGCCGATGTGTTGTCTGGGCGGCAGATGCCGCGTTGCGTGGTGATATCGCGGCCTTGGTGACTGCACCTCTGCATAAGGAAGCGATGAGTGCCGCCGGTGCGCCTTACAACGCGTATCCAGGGCATACGGAGTTGCTGCAAGCGCGTGCCGCCAGTGCCCACGGGCTATCGGTTGAAGAGATGCCAGTGCGGATGATGCTGGCTAACCATGAGTTGCGAACCGTGCTGGTAAGCATCCATGTGTCGCTCCGAAGCGCACTAGAGGCTATTACTTTCGACAACATTGTCGACACGCTGAGAATTACCCGTGTCGCCCTGCGCAATGCCCTGGGCCGTGAGCCTCGGATTGCTGTGGCAGGTCTGAATCCGCATGCGGGCGAGGGTGGGCTGTTTGGGCGAGAGGAGATTGAGACCATCGCACCTGCGATTGCAGCGGTCAAAGCTGAGGGTGCGGATGTCTACGGCCCTATTGCACCCGATACTGTTTTTATGCGCGCCAGGAATACAGTTGGCCACCCCGGAGAGTTTGATGTGGTGGTGGCCATGTACCACGACCAGGGGCTCATCCCTGTCAAATACTTGGGAGTGGAGCAGGGTGTGAATGTGACCCTAGGCTTGCCTTTGGTGCGCACCAGCCCAGATCACGGCACTGCTTTTGATATTGCGGGCCGCGGTATTGCAGACTATCGAAGCCTGTTGGAGGCAGTTGATACTGCGAAGCGCCTCGTAAAAATCCACTAAATAAGCAGCTGGCTGGCGTGAATAAAGCAGGATTTGCTATTGAAAATATAGCAAGTCCTGCTGCTGGATTTACTTTTTCAGACTGTCGCGGATTTCGCGGAGCAGCAACACATCTTCCGGTGTGACCACGGGAGCCGGTGCAGCAGGCGCTGCAGGAGCCTCTTTCTTCAAGCGGTTGATTTGCTTGATCATCAGGAAGATGATGAACGCCAAAATCGCAAAGTTCACTGCAACAGTCACAAAGTTGCCGTAAGCGAACACCGGTACGCCCGCCTTCTTAAGTGCATCCAACGTGGTGCCGGTGCCGGGGGGAATACTTCCCAAAACGACAAAAAGGTTGGAGAAGTCCAATTTGCCGACGACAGCGCCGATCAGCGGCATGATCAAGTCACCCACAACAGAGTCGACAATTTTGCCGAAAGCGCCACCGATGATCACACCGACGGCCAAGTCGACCACATTGCCTTTGACCGCAAACTCTTTGAATTCTTGCAACATGCCCATGGATTAAATCTCCTTCTTTGATGAAGCCGTTAGTATCCGCGAAATTGCAGGCGTACTGCGCGGGCGGCTTGCGCGCTCGACGCGCATTGAATAACCCTACATCCGTCAGCTACAATTCTTGTCTAATCTACTAGCGACGTTCGTTGAGGATTCTCATGAGTGAAACACTTGTCGACAGCAAAAAGATCGACGCCAGCAAGCGGACTTGGCTGATTGCCACCGGTTGTGCTGGTGCGGTAGGTGGTGCAGCAACCGCCATTCCCTTTGTGAGTACGTTTCAGCCGTCTGAGCGCGCGAAAGCGGCGGGCGCAGCCGTCGAGGTAGACATCGCTGAACTCAAACCCGGCGAGAAGGTGACAGTTGAATGGCGCGGCAAGCCAGTGTGGATTGTCCGACGCACCGCAGAGCAAGTTGCTGCTTTGGCTGGTATCGACAGCCAGCTGGCAGATCCAAAGTCGGAGCGCAAGCCCGATGAATTGACACCTGAATACGCCCGCAATGAGGCGCGCTCGATCAAGCCCGAGATTTTTGTGGCCGTGGGTATTTGTTCCCACCTAGGCTGCTCACCCTCCGACAAGTTTCAAACGGGTGCCCAGCCCTCGCTTCCTGATGATTGGAAGGGAGGCTTTTTGTGCCCCTGCCACGGGTCGACATTTGATATGGCGGGCCGGGTGTTCAAGAACAAGCCCGCGCCTGACAACCTTGAAGTCCCCCCCCACATGTTTCTGTCCGACAGCAAATTGCTTATCGGCGAAGATAAAAAAGCCTGAGGATTAAGACATGGCCCGAGCATTCAAGGACATCTCGCCCAACGCATCCGCCGGAGAGAAGGTTACTAACTGGTTCGAGAATCGATTTCCGACGGCATTTGATGCCTACAAGGTTCATATGTCGGAGTACTACGCTCCGAAGAACTTTAACTTCTGGTACATCTTCGGTTCGTTGGCACTGCTGGTGTTGGTGATTCAGATCGTCACCGGGATCTTTTTGGTCATGCACTACAAGCCTGACGCCAATTTGGCGTTTGCCTCGGTGGAGTACATCATGCGCGATGTGCCTTGGGGTTGGCTGATCCGTTACATGCACTCGACCGGCGCCTCCGCCTTCTTTGTCGTTGTGTACTTGCACATGTTCCGGGGCTTGATTTACGGTAGTTATCGCAAGCCACGGGAGCTCGTGTGGATTTTTGGTTGTGCGATTTTCTTGTGCCTGATGGCTGAAGCCTTTATGGGCTACCTATTGCCCTGGGGTCAAATGTCTTACTGGGGTGCGCAAGTTATCGTTAACTTGTTTGCTGCAGTCCCCTTGGTGGGGCCTGATCTCGCGCTGCTGATTCGCGGAGATTTTGTGGTGGGTGATGCCACGTTGAACCGCTTCTTCAGCTTCCACGTCATTGCCGTTCCTTTAGTGTTGCTGGGCTTGGTAGTTGCGCACTTGCTTGCTCTGCACGACGTGGGCTCGAACAACCCTGATGGCGTTGAAATCAAAGGGCCCAACGCCCCGCGCGATGCGCAAGGCCACCCTTTGGACGGAGTCCCTTTCCACCCCTATTACACCGTGCACGACATTTTTGCCGTGAGCATGTTCCTGATGGTGTTTACGGCCATCATTTTCTTCGCACCAGAGTTCGGTGGATATTTCTTGGAGTACAACAACTTTATTCCAGCCGATCCGCTAAAGACTCCTGCCCACATTGCTCCAGTCTGGTATTTCACGCCTTTCTATTCCATGTTGCGGGCTATCACTAGCGAGATGATGTACGCGCTGATCGCCTGTGTGATTGGTGCAGCTGCCTTCGGTGTGATCAAGGCGAAGTTGCCCAATATCTTCAAGGCTGCCATCGTGGGTGCTGCTGTGCTCGTTTCTGTGGCCATGTTGTCGATCGACGCCAAGTTCTGGGGCGTGGTGGTCATGGGGGGCGCGGTGGTGATCCTGTTCTTCCTTCCGTGGCTGGATAACAGCCCTGTGAAGTCCATTCGCTATCGTCCGGATTGGCACAAGTATCTGTACGGTATTTTTGTGATCAATTTTGTGATTTTGGCCTACCTTGGCGTGCAACCTCCGTCGCCGATTGGCGAACGTGTTTCCCAAGTGGGCACCTTGTTTTACTTCGGCTTTTTCTTGCTGATGCCATGGTGGAGCACTGTGGGCGAAAGCAAGCCTGTGCCAGCCCGTGTGACATTTACAGCCCACTGAGTGCTGGAGATTAAAGTATGAAAAAAATCATTTTCGGCTTGGCTCTTGTTTTGAGTTTGGTGGGCGGAGCTAACGCTGCGTCTGGAGGCATTGCTTGGGACAAGGCGCCATCTAAAACCAACGATTTGGTCTCCTTGCAAAATGGTGCAAAAGTCTTTGTTAACTACTGCTTGAACTGTCACTCGGCCGCCTTCATGCGGTTCAATCGCTTAAAAGATATCGGTTTGACAGATCAGCAGATCAAAGACAACTTGCTTTTTACGACGGATAAAGTCGGTGAAACCATGAAGGCGGCAATTGATCCGCGTCAAGCCAAAGAGTGGTTTGGTGCAAATCCGCCAGACCTGACCGTAATTGCCCGGTCACGTGCGGGTGCAGATGGTACCGGGGCTGACTACCTTTACACCTACATGCGGACTTACTACGCCGATGACACCAAGGCCACGGGATGGAATAACTTGGCGT
>DAINNP010000039.1:11540-13220 GCA_036735785.1 Rhodoferax sp.
ATGCGGACTTACTACGCCGATGACACCAAGGCCACGGGATGGAATAACTTGGCGTTCCCGAACGTAGGTATGCCTCACGTGTTGTGGGAGCTTCAGGGTAAGCGCGTTCCCATCTTTGAGACGGTTGTAAACCACGGGCATGAAGAAAAAGTCTTCAAAGGCTGGCAGCAAGTGACCCCGGGTACCATGTCGCCTGCGCAATACGATCAAACGGTTGGTGACTTGGTCAACTATCTTCAGTGGATGGGGGAGCCGGCACAGAACACCCGCGTTCGTGTTGGTGTCTGGGTATTGCTTTTCCTCGCCGTCTTAACCCTGTTTGCGTGGCGTCTGAATGCTGCCTTCTGGAAAGACGTGAAGTAGAGTTTTCGACTGTCCTGCTCCCGCCGAGGGTAGCAAGTGACAGATTCAGAGTGGGCCCGCTGACGCGTCCCACTCTTTTTCATTTTTTAGGAGTCTTTCGCCATGATGGTGCTGTATTCAGGAACTACCTGCCCCTTTTCCCATCGGTGTCGTTTCGTTTTGTTCGAAAAAGGCATGGATTTCGAAATCCGCGACGTAGATCTCTACAACAAGCCCGAAGACATCAGCGTGATGAATCCTTACGGTCAAGTGCCAATCCTCGTCGAACGTGACCTGATTTTGTATGAATCCAACATCATCAATGAGTACATTGATGAGCGGTTTCCTCATCCTCAGTTGATGCCCGGTGATCCAGTAGATCGCGCACGTGTACGACTGTTCCTCTTGAATTTCGAGAAGGAATTGTTTGTGCACGTAAATACCTTGGAAGCGCGTGCGACCAAGGGCAACGAAAAGGCCTTGGAAAAGGCTCGTGCTCACATTCGCGACCGATTGACACAGCTCGCCCCCGTGTTTTTGAAGAACAAATACATGCTGGGTGAAAGCTTCTCTATGCTGGATGTAGCCATTGCGCCGCTGCTGTGGCGACTGGATTACTACGGCATTGAGCTAAGCAAAAACGCTGCGCCATTGCTGAAGTACGCCGAGCGAATTTTTTCTCGTCCCGCCTATATCGAAGCATTGACGCCCTCTGAAAAGGTCATGCGTAAATAACGCAGGATTGATTTATGCTCGACTCCATGGATGCCCCTTCTACTCGCCCCTATTTGATTCGCGCCTTGTACGAATGGTGCACTGATAGCGGTTTCACGCCCTTTATCGCCGTTCAGGTCGATGAGACGGTTCGGGTTCCCATGGAGTTTGTCAAGGATGGAGAAATTGTCCTTAACGTCAGCTTCGATGCCACCAGCGCCTTGAAGCTCGGTAATGAGTACATCGAATTCAAAGGCCGTTTTGGTGGCGTCGCGCGCGACATCCTTGTGCCTGTTGACCATGTTCTGGCAATCTATGCCCGTGAAAATGGTCAAGGGATGGCGTTTCCGATAACTGCCAAAGCAGCCAAAGCTGAAGTCGCGAGCGTTAATCCCGCGCAGGGAGTGGCGTTGTCTGCGGTTGACGCTGTTCAAGAGACTGACTCTGATCCGACTCCTCCAAGGACCCCGGCACCGGCAACACGACCTGCGTTGACGCGAATTAAATAGCGCTTAGTTCTAAAGGGCGCTAAATTGCTGGTGTAGAATTCAGCCCGTGCCGGTTTAGCTCAGTTGGTAGAGCAACCGCCTTGTAAGCGGTAGGTCATCAGTTCGAATCCGATAA
>DAINNP010000040.1:0-13192 GCA_036735785.1 Rhodoferax sp.
TATGGAACCGAAAAACATCGTTCTCAACGTGAATGGCATTGAGGTCATTTACAACCACGTCATTCTGGTGCTCAAGGGAGTTTCCCTTCAGGTGCCCGAAGGCGGCATTGTGGCCATCCTCGGGGGGAATGGGGCGGGCAAAACCACGACGTTGCGGGCCGTCTCCAACCTGCTGGCCGGAGAGCGGGGCGCGGTTACCAAGGGCAGTATCGAGCTGCGCGGCGAGCGCATCGAAAACCTGAGCCCTGCCGACCTGGTGCAGCGCGGTGTGGTGCAGGTCATGGAAGGGCGGCACTGTTTTGCCCACCTGACGATCGAGGAGAACCTGCTCACCGGCGGTTACACCCGCAAGAGCAAGGCGGAGGTGGCGGCCAACCTCGAGAAGGTTTACAACTACTTCCCCCGCCTCAAGACCCGCCGCACCAGCCAGGCGGCCTATACCTCGGGCGGTGAGCAGCAGATGTGCGCCATTGGCCGCGCGCTGATGGCCAACCCCAGCATGGTGTTGCTGGATGAGCCTTCGATGGGCCTGGCGCCACAGATCGTGGAAGAGGTGTTTGAGATCGTGAAAGACCTCAACGCCAAAGAGAAGGTCACATTTTTGCTGGCCGAGCAAAACACCAATATGGCCCTGAAGTACGCCGATTACGGCTACATCATGGAAAGCGGCCGGGTGGTGATGGACGGCGCGGCCGCTGATCTGCGCAGCAACGAAGACGTCAAAGAGTTCTACCTCGGGGTGGGCGGCGGCGAGCGCAAGAGCTTCAAAGACGTCAAGAGCTACAAACGCCGCAAGCGTTGGCTGGCCTGAAATTTATAAGAAATAGGGTGCTAGCGCTCATGAAATTTACGCGAGTAGCTACTGATTTAATAGCAAAAATGCCGACGGAGTGCTTATGACCCCTATCTACGACGCCCTTGAAACCCGTTCGCAGGCCGAGCGCCATGCGGCCCACATGGCAGCCCTGCCCCGGCAAGTAGCCCACGCACAGCAGCACAGCCCCGCATTTGCGGCGCTGCTACAAGGGGTGGATGCCAGCACCATCGTGAACCGCGAGGCGCTGGCGCGCTTGCCAGTCACCCGGAAGTCAGAGTTACAAGCGCTGCAGCAATCGGCGCGTGCGCAATCGGGCAATGTGTTTGGCGGCTTCAGCACCATTGGTTTTGGTGCTGCCATGCGCCGGGTCTTTGCAAGCCCAGGTCCGATTTATGAGCCTGAGGGCACCGCGCCTGACTACTGGCGCATGGCGCGCGCCATCTATGCAGCGGGCTTTCGCCCCGGTGAGTTGATTCACAACAGTTTCAGTTACCACTTTGTACCCGCCGGCTCCATGATGGAAACCGGCGCCTATGCATTGGGGTGCACCGTGTTTCCTGGGGGCACGGGTCAGACTGAGCAACAGGTGCAGGCGATGGCCGAGTTGCAGCCCGCCGGCTATATCGGTACCCCCAGCTTTTTGAAAATCATTCTGGAAAAAGCCTTGGAGATGGGGGTCGCACTCCCCAGCGTGACCAAAGCCATGTTTGGCGGCGAAGCCTATCCGCCGTCGTTGCGCGACTGGTTCACGGCCCATGGCGTCGATGGCTATCAGTGCTACGCCACTGCAGACCTCGGGCTGATTGCGTACGAGACCCGTGCCCGCGAAGGCTTGGTGCTGGACGAGCAGGTGATTGTCGAGATCGTCCGGCCCGGCACGGGCGATCCGGTGCCTGAGGGCGAAGTGGGGGAGTTGGTGGTGACCAGCTTGAACCCGGATTACCCCCTGATACGGTTTGGCACCGGCGATTTGTCAGCCGTGCTGAGTGGCTCATGCCCGACGGGGCGCACCAACACCCGAATCAAGGGCTGGATGGGGCGTGCGGACCAGACCACCAAAGTGCGCGGCATGTTCGTGCACCCCAAGCAAATTGACGAAGTGGCCAAGCGCTTCCCCGAAGTGCGCAAGGCCCGTCTGGTGGTCAGCGGTGAAATGGCCAATGACCGGATGACGTTAATGCTGGAAGTCGATGGCTCCCACGAGGGCTTAGCCCAGCGCGTGGCAGACGCGGTCCGGGATGTCACCAAGCTGCGGGGCGACGTCAGCCTCGTGAGCCCCGGAAGCCTCGCCAACGATGGCAAAGTGATTGAAGACGCCCGCACGTACCAGTAACTGTTGTGGCAGTGTCGCCTGTACCGAGGGTTTTCCCGAGCTGTTGAACACCACAGTTACAAGGTTTTTCAAGTCCCGCTAAATTGGGGCCGGCAAATCTAGGGGCCTTAGAAAGACCCCGTGACTAGAGTGCTTCCCGCATGACAGAGCGCAACAGTGCGCGCTAAACTGAGATTCCACAACTGGAGACAAACCGATGAAAAAATTACTCGTTGCAACCGCAGCCATGCTGTCCGTTTCTGCCTTCGCGCAGGCTTACCCCGCTAAGCCCATCACCATCGTGGTGCCGTTTGCTGCAGGTGGTCCTACCGATCGCGTGGCACGTGACCTGAGCGAATCGCTGCGCAAGCAGCTGGGTGACGTCAGCATCATCATCGACAACTCCGCAGGCGCCGGAAGCTCGATCGGCACCAGCAAAGTGGCCAAGGCAGCACCGGATGGCTACACCTTGCTGCTGAACCACATTGCGATGGGCACTATGCCCGGTTTGCTGCGCAACATGCCCTTCAAGGTCGAGTCTGACTTTGAGTACCTCGGCATGGTCAATGACGTGCCCATGACCTTGATCGGCAAGCCCGACCTGCCAGCCAAGTCCTACAAAGAGTTGACCACTTGGATCGGCCAGAACGTCGGCAAAATCAACCTGGGTAACGCCGGTGTCGGCTCCGCCTCTCACCTTTGCGGCTTGCTGTTCCAGAACGCCGTCAAAGTGGACATGACCACCGTGCCCTACAAAGGTACTGCCCCGGCCATGACCGACCTGATTGGTGGCCAGATTGATCTGATGTGCGATCAGACCACCAACACCACTGCGCAAATTGAAGGCAAAAAAGTGACTGCTTATGCAGTGACTACATCCAAGCCCCTCACGACTGCAGCCCTCAAGACACTGCCCACCTTGCAAAGCCAAGGCTTGAGCAACTTTGAAGTGACGATCTGGCACGGCCTGTATGCCCCCAAAGGTACACCTGCTGACATTCAGACCAAGCTGAACTCTGCACTGAAGGCCGCGTTGAAAGACCCTGAGTTCATCAAAAAGCAAGAAGCGTTGGGCGCAGTGGTGGTGACGGACAAGCGTGTCGAACCCGCTGAGCACAAGAAGTTTGTGGCGGCTGAAATCGCTAAGTGGACACCGATCATCAAGGCCGCAGGCGTTTACGCCGACTAAGCGGCTCGCACTGGCGCGTTTGACTCAGTCGCAGGGTCAAACGCCCCATGTGATGTCTTTGCCTGCTGCCAGGCAGCGGCGGGCCATATCCAGCAAGGGTGTGGCTCGCTGACGCAAACTCACCCCTTCTGGTGTTGCGGCTTCTTCCCCTCTTTCTTGCGCTTCGAGTGCCGCCTGAATGCGGTGTGCCTCTTCTTTGGCAATGGCCTCCTCGACGGCGCTGATGGCCGAAGGCATGTCCGCGGCGCGCAAAATCCCCTTGCGCAGGCTGTCTTCGTCCGTGCGACCCCACAGGGTCAGAATTTGCCGGCCATTGGGTTCCAGCATGATGACGTCGCTGGCTACTTTAGATTTGAATTTGTAGAGCATGGCAGGATCCGCAGTAGTTCTATGATGTGGTGGACTGCGATTGCAGCAACTACAGCATACTGACAAGAGGAGCATCCGTGGCGGACATACACATACTGCGCGAACACAGCCTGGGCTTTGCGGCTGCCCGCAAGATTGCCTTTGAGTGGGCGGAACAGGCCGAACAGGAGTTCGACATGGAGTGCACCTATGTCGAGGGCGATGGCTTGGATGAAGTGATCTTCAAGCGCTCAGGCGTGAGCGGCATGCTGCAGGTGAGCGAAGCCAAGTTTGAACTCAGCGCCAAACTGGGCTTTTTGCTGGGTGCATTCAAAGACAAGATTGAAGGCGAGATTGTCAAAAATCTCGATCAACTGCTCAAGCCCAAAGCTGCCACGAAAGCAGCGACCAAGGCAGCCACTAAAGCGGTGGCGAAAAAAAAGTAGCGCAAACGCTACTTTTTTGATAGCAGAGCCCGCTTATTCTGCGGGCGCTACTGGCTGAATTAGCTCAAAGATTCGATCAAGTCGATGTACTGTTGCATAGCGTCATCGTTGCTGATGCCTTTGAATCCATCCCAGGCATCCCACTTGGCGCGTCCCACCATGTCGGCGAAACCGGGTTTCTTTTCGGTGTTGTCACCGGCAGTTGCTTGCTTGTAAAGCGCGTAGATTTTCAAGAGCGTGCCGTTGTCAGGGCGCTCGCTTAAGTTTTTGGAATTGGCAACAGCGGCTTCAAAAGCGGCTTTCAAATCGGCCATGGTTTTCTCCGTTCGGTGAGATGCAAGAAACTAGGGGAACACCCGATGCATGCAGGTGCCTGACCCGTATCTTAAGCGGCGTTTTACCCCCAGAATAGGCAGCTTCCCCCACACGTGTTCTGTCCGGAGAAACCATGGTCACCCGAGTTATTGCCAAGAAGGTTGCAAGCAAGGCCCGCAGCACGATCGCTGAAACGGCAGCGCCGGTCGCCCCAGTGGCCAAAAGTGTGACGCGCCGCGCCCGCAAGGCCGCCGGCACCGTGCAGAAAAATGTGGCGGATGCCGTTGCAGGCACTCTGGGCTTGCAGGGTGAACGCATGTCCAAGGTCGATACCGCGTGGCTACGCATGGACTCCAGTGCCAACTTGATGATGATTGTGGGCGTGTGGGTGACCAAGCCTGGGCTGCCCTTGGCGGACCTCAAGCTGCGCGTCGAAGAGCGCTTGCTCAAGTACCCTCGATTCAAGCAGCGGGTGGTGGAAGACGCGGCCGGCGCGACGTGGGTCGAGGACGCCTATTTTCAGCTCGATCGCCATGTGGTCACCGAAACCTTGGCGAAGAAACCCCGCGGGCGTGAGCAGGAGGCTTTGCAAGAGCGCCTTGCCGCCTTGACGATGGAGCCTTTGGATCGCGACCGCCCCTTGTGGCAATTTCATTTGGTCGAGAACTACAAGGGCGGCTCTGCCCTGATGGTGCGGATCCACCACTGCATTGCAGATGGCATTGCCCTGATCTCGGTGACCCAGTCTCTGGTGGATGGCGGTAGCCCGCCGCCCCAACGCCGCAGCAAGGCGGCACGTGCCCAAGGGATGGATGGCGCAGAAGAATGGCTGAGCGATGCGCTGCTCAAGCCCTTTACCCATCTGGCGGTGAAAGCGCTGGGTGCCGCCGGGGATGGCGCGGTGAAGTCCATGTCTTTGCTGATGGAGCCGCAAAAGGGCATGGAGTCTGGCATGCACAGCTCGGTCGACATGGCGAAGATGGCCTACCAGGTCGTGAGCGACTTGGCGGCATTGGCCCTGATGCCGGACGATTCGCCCACGCGCCTCAAGGGGCAGCCCGGCAATGCCAAGCGGGTAGCTTGGTGTGCGCCGCTCCCACTGGAAGAGGTGAAAGCCGTGGGCAAGGCCTTGAATTGCTCCATCAATGATGTGTTGCTGAGCTGCGTGGCAGGCGCCATTGGTGCCTATTTGCGTGAGCAAGGTGATGCCGTGAGCGGCAAAGAAATCCGGGCGATGGTGCCGGTAAATTTGCGACCGCTAGAGCACGCCTACAAGTTGGGTAACCAATTTGGGCTTGCGCCTTTGGTGCTGCCCATCGGCCTGGATAACCCGGTTGAGCGGGTGTACGAGGTGCGTGCCCGCATGCGCGGCCTTAAAGGCAGCATGCAGCCGCTGTTGGCCTTCGGTTTGTTGGCAGTGGCTGGTTTGCTGATCAAGCCGGCGCAGGATGCCTTGCTGAGTTTGTTCTCCAAAAAGACCACGGCCGTGATGACCAATGTGCCCGGACCTCGGGAGAAGCTCAAAATCTGCGGCTCGACGATCGAGGAAAACCTGTTTTGGGTGCCCCAGAGCGGGTCCGTCGGATTGGGCGTTTCTATCTTGAGTTACGGGGGCGGTGTGCAGTTCGGCGTCGTGACGGATGCCACGCTGTGCCCGGATCCCCAAAAAATTATTGACCAGTTTGAGCCCGAGTTTGCCAAGCTGTCGGTATTGACCTTGATGCTGCCCTGGGGGGAGTGATCAGTCGGCGAGTTCGGCCTGGACCTGCAGCACGCCCAAGTGCTCCATGGCGTCTCTGGGGTTGACCGCTGCGGCACGCGCATAGAGTTCCATTGCTTCGGCCTCGTGTGCCTCCGGATCGAGCATCAGCAAGCCGCGCGCGTATTCGGACAGGGCCAAGGGCGCGTGGGGTATCAGGGCCATGCCTGCGCGAAAGTGCCGAGTCGCAACGTCAGGGTGGGCGCCGTAGGTGATGTTGCCAATCATCGCTCCGACCTTGTCAATCACCTCCGCATGAAAAGTGCCCAGCGCGAGGTGGGCATCCGCATGCAGTGCTTGCAGTGCAATCGCTGCTTCAAACGCATTTTTTATCTTTTCACCATGCCCTTGCGCGAGGGCTTGGGCAACACTGGTGCCTTGGCTGTAGCGACCTAGTGCATAACCATAAAAATAGTGTGCGTTCGGATTGCGCGGATCACGGTGGATCTGCTGGAGTGCGCGCTCTGCCGCATCGCAATACATCATGAGCCGGGTGGTTTCGCTGGGCTCCAAAAAGTCCGCATGGATTAAGGCCGCCTTATTCGCCACGGTAACGCCCGCTTGGCCCAGCGCGCGACCTGCATGGAACGCAGCTTCAAACTCCCCGCGGTGGAATAGTGCCCACGCGGTCAAAATATCAGGGTCAGAGGGCAGGGGCTCCGCATCGCCCGCGTGTAGCGCCGCCCATTGCACCGGCAAATGGCTTGCATCGAGCGCACGCAGATGCACATAGGGATAAGGTGCCCAGTCAACAGCCCCGAACATCAAGGCGCCTGGTACGCACCGCTGAGTTGCAGCAAGTGGTTGCGTTGTTGAACCTGCAGGTAGGGTACCAGCAGGTTGAGCACATGCTGGCCACCACGCAAGAGCGCCGCTTGGGCACTTGCAGGCTCCAAGGCGTTGCGGGGGTCACGCACATATTCGAAGCTCAACCAATACGTCAGCACCACGACCATGCTGGTGGCGGTGGGCTCCATCTCACGGATATCCATTTGCAGAGACCCAGTGCGTGCCATGCACTCCAGCATGGCACGAATGGAGCGGGTCTTGTTTTTGAGAACGCTCTGGAAATGAGTCTCCAGACGCCGATTCTTGCTGAGCAAGTCATTCAGATCGCGGTACAGGAAACGGTACTGCCAAATCAGCTCGAACAGCGTGTGCATGAAGAACCATGCGTCTTCCACGTCGCGGACATTGTCACTGGCGTTCAACAGTTCGTTCAGCGCACGCTCATACCGGTCAAAGAGCGAGTTGATCAGCTCGTCTTTGGCTGGATAGTGGTAGTACAGGTTGCCAGGGCTGATGCCCAGCTCGGCAGAAATCAGGGTGGTCGAGACGTTGGGCTCACCAAAGCGGTTGAACAGCTCCAAGGTGGTTTCCAGAATCCGCTCTGCAGTGCGCCGGGGCGCTTTTTTAACCATGGGTCAGTGCCTCAACATAGTCTTGTGGTGAACCACTTGCGATAGATCTTCCATAACGCCCTCCAATGTACCCAAAGCTTGGCCCCAGCGTGACGCTGGTGGGCTCGGCGCGATGAGCTGGCGTGTGTTGTCGTTGAGTATCGGTAAATTCAAAGTGATGCCGTGGCGGAGTAGTTGTTCCGACAGGCGAGAGCGTTGGGTGCGTAGCAGGGCGCGCGTCTGTTGATACGCGTGCTCGGCCAGCTGCCGGCGTTGTGCGTAGCTAAAGGTGTTGGCGAGATACAGCTCCGGGTCGCGGTGGTCCGGCTCCAGCAGGACGATATCGGTGTGCGGATAGGCGTGGGCATAGTGCTTCATGCCCAACTCCATGCGGGAGTGGATCATCGAGCGAAAGGTCTGACTCATCACGGAGGGCAGGCCCCCGTCTACCATGCGGGGAATGGGGCGGCTTCCCCGGGAGGCGCCTAGGGCGTCTGGCCCATGGGCTTGTGGCGAACTCGCATCGAAAGGCACCAGAGGGTTGAGGCACAAGAGCAAGTCAGCACCCTGCTCCAAGGCCACTGAGGCGTGCATGGTCTTTTTCATCGCGCCGTCGACGTAGTACTGATCGTCAATCACGACGGGCGGAAACAAGCCGGGCAGCGCGGAGCTCGCTTGAACTGCTTTGGAGATCGGTACATGGTCCCAGCCACTGCTGCCGAACGCGACGGCTTGTGCACTGTCGAGTTGCGTGGCTACCAGTGTGAGTTTGCAGGCGAGTTGGCGGAAGTCATTCGTTCTTCCCGGTTTGCTGAACAAGCGCGCCAGTTGTGTATCAATCTGCCGATTAGAGAAAACACCGGTCGGCAGCGCAGGCGCCATGCGCTCAAGCGCCTGTACCAAAGAGGCGCGGCCGCGGAGCATGTCCCAGCCGACGGCACCCACCAGTCCCGGTGCCAGGAGGCCGCGGCGCAAAAACTCGCCGTAGGCGGGCTCCATCAGCCACGAGGGATCGAAGTAATCACCCGAGCGCGGGTCGTTTTCAATAAAAGAGGCACAAAGCTGTCGCGGAGTCATTCCGTTGGCCAGCGCCGCAGCAATAAATCCCCCCGCAGAGACCCCGACGTAGTGATCCAGTTGGTTGAGGTCGATGCCCCCTAGGCCCTCTTCAAGGGCGCACAGCGCACCTATTTCGTAGATGGCGCCTAGCGGACCGCCACCGGCCAGGGCCATGGCGATTTTGGGTCGGGTGCGTGGTGGTGCCTTCATGCATTGCAGTGTAGTGTCAGGAGAGGGGATTTAATGCTGCGCTGCAACAGGTGGCCGGACGTGCAAGAGGGCGCTTGCGCGCCCTCTTTCTTTCTACCGTGTGGCCGGGTGGTATTTATTCGCTGACCTTGGTAGCGGCCGGAGTGGCGGACGCTTTTTTGGCAGCTGCGCGTGGAGCGCGTGCTTTTTTGGCGGGAGCCGGCTTACTGGTTGGGGCTGGAGTCGTCACTTTTTTGGCAGCCGCCTTTTTCTTCAGTGGTGTTGCCGATGAGCTGCTTGCAGCTTTGCCTGTAGACGACTTGGATTGCGCGGACAGCTGTTGCACGGCATGGTTCAGAGCATCAATGCGCTCGATAAGCGATGTCACTTCTTTGGCAGACGGGACTCCCAGCTTGTGGAGTGCTTTAGCAACGCGCTCTTCAAAAATGTTTTCCAGTTTGTCCCACTGTCCGGTTGCCTTGCTACTGATACCTGTTGCCATGGTGGACATTTTGGTAGTGGCTTCATTGATTTTGTCTTCTGCGGCAGCTTGGGTTTTGCGCTGAATACTGACGCCTTCTTTCACCAAGGCTTCGAATGCTTTGCTTCCTTCTGCTTGTGCGCGGGTGAAGGCTCCAAGGCCGGCTTGCCAGATCTGTTGTGCAGAGTCCTTGACGGATGCCGACAAGGGACTGCCAGCGGCTGGGGCAGGTTTGTTTTTTTGAATTTTCTTGACCATGAGAGCTCCTCTTTTGAGTGTGACGTGCAGCAAGGGTGGGTGTCTCCACTTGCGTGGGAATGACTCTAAGCCCTGCGCCCGCAGGTGTGTAGATGGCTTCCACTAAGAAGCACGGTCGTTCGCAACAGTATTGCCTGCAGTATTAGATCCGGCGGTTTAGTCGGGTTAACGATGAAATCCGCGAGCCCAAAGTCCGTCAGAATAAATTGATTAACAGGAGCATGTATGCGGTATTTCGTCACGGGAGCTACAGGATTCATTGGTAAACGTCTGGTCAAGAAGTTATTGCAGCGCAAAGGCGCTACGGTGCATTTCCTGATCCGGCAAGAAAGTGAAGAAAAGGTAGCGGGGTTACGGGAGTATTGGGGGCTGACGGACACCAAGTCCCAAGGGCGGGCCGTTCCTGTGTTTGGCGATCTCAAAGGAAAAAAACTCGGAGTATCTGCAGAGACCGTCAAAACCCTGAAAGGGCAGGTCGATCACTTCTACCATTTGGCCGCGGTTTATGACTTGGAGGCTGATGAGGAGTCTCAGATCGCGGTGAATGTAGACGGCACGCGAAACACGGTGGAGTTCGCCAAAGCCATTGACGCGGGCCATTTTCACCACGTGTCTTCGATTGCTGCCGCGGGTCTGTATGAAGGCGTATTCCGCGAAGATATGTTTGAAGAGGCGGAAAACTACGACCATCCCTATTTCATGACCAAGCACGAGAGTGAAAAAATCGTGCGCAAAGAATGCAAGGTGCCGTGGTCGGTGTACCGCCCCGCCATGGTGGTCGGCGACAGCACTACCGGCGAGATGGACAAGATCGATGGTCCGTATTACTTTTTCAAGCTGATTCAACGCATGCGCCAGTTGCTCCCGCCGTGGATGCCATCCATCGGCCTGGAAGGGGGGCGGGTCAACATTGTTCCGGTCGATTTTGTGGTCGATGCGCTGAACGCGATCAGCCATAAGCAAGGTATCGCCAAGCAGTGTTACCACTTGGTAGACCCCGTGGGCTACCGGGTCGGTGATGTCCTGGATATTTTCAGCAAGGCCGCACATGCGCCGAAGATGAACATATTCGTGAACGCCGCCTTGCTGGGGTTTATTCCGCGTAGCGTGACCAAAAGCCTGATGGCGTTGGCGCCGGTGCGGCGGGTACGCAGTGCCATCATGAAGGACCTGAGCCTGCCCGAAGACATGATGACCTTCATCAACTACCCGACCCGCTTTGATTGCCGGGGGGCGTTGGCAATGCTCAAGGGCACAGGCGTCGAGTGCCCGAATCTCAAGGACTACGCGTGGAAGCTGTGGGACTACTGGGAGCGCCACCTCGACCCCGATTTGCATATTGACCGCACCTTGCGAGGCACTGTGGGGGGCAAAGTGGTGTTGATCACCGGAGGGTCATCCGGCATCGGGCTGGCAGCAGCGCACAAGTTTGCGGAGGCAGGTGCCACGACCATCATCTGCGGTCGCGACATGGACAAGTTGGAAGAGGCCTGCAAAGAAGCCAAGGCCAAGGGGTATAACTTTGTGGCGTACCCCGCAGATATTGCCGACATGGCCGATTGCGACCGTTTTGTGGCCCTGTTGATTGAAAACCATGGAGGCGTGGACTTTTTGATCAATAACGCGGGTCGCTCCATCCGCCGCGCTATTGAGTCGAGTTATGACCGTTTCCACGACTACGAGCGCACCATGCAATTGAATTATTTTGGTTGCCTGCGGGTCACCATGGGTTTATTGCCGGGCATGGTGGCCAAAAGAAAAGGGCATGTGGTCAATATCAGCTCCATTGGCGTGCTGACCAATGCCCCGCGATTCAGCGCCTATGTGGCCTCCAAGGCCGCGCTGGATGCCTGGACACGTTGCGCATCCAGCGAGTTTGCGGATCAAGGTATCAGTTTCACCACCATCAATATGCCTTTGGTGCGCACACCGATGATTGCCCCCACCGGTATTTACAACAATGTGCCCACACTCTCTCCCGAGCAAGCGGCCGATATGGTGGCCGACGCCTGCATCAGTAAACCGGTGCGGATTGCCACTCGGCTTGGTATCACGGGGCAGGTGATGCATGCACTGGTACCTCGTATTGCCCAGATTGCCATGAATACCAGCTTCAGAATGTTTCCAGACTCTTCTGCAGCAAAAGGGGCCAAGCCCGGGGAGAAGTCGAAGCTATCTCCCGAAGCCATTGCCATGCAGCAAATGATGCGGGGTATCCATTTCTAAGCTTTTCCCCTTGCCGCCAGCAGGGGAGTTGTAGTTTTAGCTTCCCTGTTCGACGAGCTGATCATGCAGGGTCGCGTGCATAACTCTGAACTCCATAAGTGGCCCGTTGCTTCGATAACCCGAAGTTTACGGAGTCTGTTTGTCATAAATGGGCGCAATTTGAGAAAGCTTGCCTTGAAGGCTAAATAGCAATCAATA
This sequence comes from Rhodoferax sp., assembly GCA_036735785.1. Lineage (GTDB taxonomy): Bacteria > Pseudomonadota > Gammaproteobacteria > Burkholderiales > Burkholderiaceae_C > Allorhodoferax. The sequence goes on from DAINNP010000040.1 coordinate 11,998, forward strand.
GGTGCTCATAAGCAGCATTTTCTCCACCAGGGTGCTGTATTAATGGCGGCCTTATTCGAGGCACTATTGGGTGGTTAATTTGTGCCTATGAGAGAATCTCGTTGTCTTTTTTTGTTTTAGGAGTAAATTTTGTCTAATCTCATCGATATTCAGTCGCAAATCGAAAAGCTGCAAAAACAGGCAAATGAAATTAAAGCCAAAGAATTTCACAGCACGGTGCAAGAGATCCTGGTGAAAATGCAGGCTTTTGGTATCACGGTCAAAGACCTGCAAACTACCAAGCCTTCCAAGGGCCCCAAACAAAAGTCGAAAGAAGCCGCGCCCAAAGCCGCTAAAAAAGACAAAAAAGCGGGCGCCAGCGTCGCTGCCAAATATCGCGGCCCTAACGGAGAAACATGGTCCGGACGTGGCCTGACTCCCAAGTGGCTGTCGGCTTTGATTGCCCAGGGTCAGCCTAAAGAGAGCTTTGCGATCGCTCCTCAAGACGGCGCTACCACCAGCAACGCCTCGTAAGCTTTTTGCTATTGCGAGCCCGGTTGCATGCTCGGCTCTCGCATGGTGTTGCGGGGTGTGCTCCGGGAGCAGTGCGGCACAATCCGCCGCTGTAATTTTTCCAATGTCTCTCCCAACGGATGTCTTGCATGACCGACGCTTCTTCCCCCGCCGCCGCGACCATCGCCCCTTTTGATCAGGCCCAGATTCTGGCGCGGGCCTTGCCCTATATCCGCAAGTTCCATGGCAAGACCATGGTCATCAAATATGGCGGCAACGCCATGACTGATCCCGCGCTGCAAAAAGCCTTTGCGGAAGACGTGGTGTTGCTCAAGCTGGTCGGTATCAACCCCGTCGTGGTGCATGGTGGCGGTCCTCAAATTGAAGGGCTGCTCAAGCGCCTCGGCAAAAAAGGGGAGTTCATCCAAGGGATGCGGGTCACAGATCCCGAAACCATGGAAGTGGTCGAGTGGGTACTCGGCGGAGAGGTCCAGCAAGATATCGTCGGTTTGATCAATCAGGCCGGTGGCAAGGCGGTCGGTTTGACCGGACGCGATGGCGCCATGATCCGCGCCCAGAAGCTCAAGATGCTTGACAACGCAGACCCCACCAAAGAGCACGATGTGGGTCAGGTCGGGGATATTGTCAGTGTCGACCCCAGTGTGGTGAAGGCCTTGCAGGACGATGCATTCATCCCGGTGGT
>DAINNP010000041.1:0-13111 GCA_036735785.1 Rhodoferax sp.
CGGTTCTATGAAGCTGGACGGTTTCTCCACGCTCTACATGGACAAGCTCAATGCCTTGCAGGGCATATACCGCGGACCTGAGCATGAAGACGAGATGGTGGGCTACCTGCCGCATTGCACCTTCAACTTGAATCCGCGTGCCGCCAGTATCGACACCCCATTGCACGCTTACCTGCCGTTTGCGCATGTGGATCACATGCACCCGGACTCTGTCATTGCTATTGCGGCCATGGCCAACAGCGAAGCGATTACTAAGGAAGCTTTCGGCAGCACTATTGGTTGGTTGCCTTGGCGCCGTCCCGGCTATGAGCTGGGCTTACAACTGCAGCGTTATGTGGCTGCCCACCCTGGCCTTAAGGGGCTTGTGCTTGGCGGTCACGGCCTGTTCACTTGGGGGGATGACTCCCGCAGCTGCTACGAGAACACCGTGGCGGTGATTGCGCAGGCGCAGACTTGGTTGGCTGAACAAGCGCAGGCCCGCAATGCAGTGCCATTCGGAGGTGCTAAGGTCACCGCCTTAGATGTAACTGCCCAGGACGATGTGCTCGCTAAATTGCTGCCAGTTTTGCGGGGCCAGGCTTCGCAGAGCGGGCACAAGCTTCTGCATGTAGACCGCCAGCCGGTGGTGATGGAGTTTGTGAACAGCCAGCAGCTCGAAAGCTTGGCAGCGCTGGGAACCTCGTGTCCCGATCACTTTTTGCGCACCAAAATCAAGCCCTTGATTCTTGAGGAGTTGGTTTACACGCTCAGTGGCGCGGCGCTGTCCGCAGCGATTGCCGGCAAACTCGCCGACTACCGCGCGGATTACACCGCTTACTACGAGCGCTGCAAGCGTGCCAACAGTCCGGCCCTGCGTGATCCCAATCCGGTCATCATCCTGCTGCCGCGCATCGGCATGGTGTCCATCGCCAAAGACAAGGCCACGGCTCGCATTGCCGGCGAGTTTTACGTGAACGCCATCAACGTGATGCGCGATGCCAATGCCATCGACACCTATGTCGGTCTCCCTGAACAGGAGGCATTTGACATCGAGTACTGGCTACTTGAAGAAGCGAAGCTGCAACGCATGCCCAAGGCCAAACCCTTGGTCGGCAAGGTGGCGCTGGTTACCGGCGGCGCCGGAGGTATTGGCCGCGCGATTGTGGAGCGACAGTTGCAAGAAGGCGTGTGCGCCGTATTGCTGGACATTGATGCTGTGGCGCTCGAGTCCACGGTGGCGGAACTCTCCAAGAAGTTCGGCAAGGATGTGGTGCGTGGAGTTGTCTGCGATGTCACCAGCGAAGAGTCGGTGATTGCAGCCTATGCACGCACCGCGATTGAATATGGCGGCGTAGACATATTGGTCTCCAACGCAGGGATCGCCTCGGCATCCCCGTTGGAAGACACCACGCTGGCGCTCTGGAACCGCAACCAGAGTATCTTGGCCACAGGCTATTTCCTGGTGGGGCGCGAAGCCTTCCGTTTGATGAAAGCGCAAGCGGTGGGTGGCTCCATGGTGTTCATTGCCAGCAAAAACGGCATGGTGGCGAGTAACCAGGCGGTGGCCTACTGCGCTGCCAAGGCCGCGGAAATTCAGCTGTCACGCAGTTTTGCCCTCGAAGGTGCGCCCTTGGGTATCCGCTGCAATGTAGTCAACCCTGACGCGGTGATCCGCGGCAGCAAAATCTGGACGGGTACCTGGAGCCAGGAGCGTGCAGCGGCCAACAAGGTGAGCGAAGAGGAGCTAGAAGCCTTCTACCGCGATCGGTCCATGCTCAAGCGCAGTGTCTTCCCTGAAGACATTGCCGAGGCTACTTACTTTCTGGCTAGCGAATTGGCAGCCAAATCTACCGGCAACATCCTCAATGTGGACGCAGGCAACTTAGCCGCCTTTCCACGCTGAATTTGCACGCAAACGAAAAGAACACCATGACACAACAGATCAATGCCCAGTTGCTGGCTGAGCACAACGCGCAGGCCGCGGCTCGCGTGAATCTCGACTTTGAAACCCTGGGTGAGCAATTGGCTCGCCGCAATGTGGATATTGAAGTCCTCAAGGATCAGGTGGCCAGATTCGCCGTGGCCGTCCCCTCCTGGGGCGTTGGCACCGGGGGCACTCGCTTTGCCCGCTTTCCCGGCTTGGGCGAGCCACGCCATGTATTCGACAAGATTCAAGACTGTGGCGTGATTCAGCAGTTGGTGCGGTGTACACCCACTGTGTCGCCTCATTTCCCTTGGGACAAAGTGAGTGACTACAAGGAACTACGCCAACATGCCGAAGCCAACGGTGTGGGTTTTGATGCCGTCAACTCCAACACCTTCTCCGACCAGAAAGACCAGCCGCTTTCCTACAAGTTCGGCAGCCTGACACACGCCGATGCCGCTGTGCGCGCACAAGCTGTGGCGCACAACCTGGAATGCATCGACATTGGCAAGCAGTTGGGCAGCAAAGCCTTGACTGTCTGGATTGGTGACGGCTCCAACTTCCCCGGCCAAAGCCACTTCCGCCGCCAGTTTGAACGCTACTTGGACAGCAACCGCCAGATCTACGACGCACTGCCCAACGACTGGCGCATGTTCCTTGAACACAAGATGTTCGAACCCGCGTTTTATTCCACCGTGATTCAGGACTGGGGCTCTAGCCTCTTGGCCGCCCAGACCTTGGGGCCCAAGGCGCGCTGCTTGGTAGACCTCGGACACCACGCGCCGAACACCAACATAGAAATGATCGTAGCCCGCTTGGTGCATGCCCAAAAGCTGGCCGGCTTCCACTTCAACGACAGCAAATATGGCGATGACGATCTGGACAGCGGCAGCATCAATCCTTTCCAGCTTTTCTTGGTGTTCAACGAGCTAGTGGATGCTGCACAAACCGGCGCTGCTGAATTTGACCCTGCCTACATGTTGGATCAGTCGCACAATGTGACGGACCCCATTGAGAGCCTGATGACCAGTGCGGTCACTGTGCAGCGTTGCTATGCGCAGGCCCTGTTGGTCGACCGCACCGCGTTGACGGCCTACCAAGACAGCAACGATGTATTGATGGCCGCCCAGACGCTGAAGCAGGCGTTCCACACTGACGTCACCCCTCTGTTGCAAAAGATCCGTATGGAAGCCGGCGGCGCCGCTGATCCGGTCATGGCGTATCGCGCAAGCGGATACCGCAAGCAGATGGCGGCCATCCGTCCTGCCAGCGGCCCGAGCAGCGGCATTGTTTGAGCGAGATTGCATGGGCAATGTCGCACTCCCCATCGAACCCGGTTCACATCACCAAATTGAGGTGTGTGCGGCCGGTATCGAGACCGGCCTTAGTGCCAAATTTTTCTACTAACAATTCCAGGAGACAAGCATGAAGAAACAACTCAAGACACTGCTGACCATCGCACTGAGTGCGGCCCTGGTCAGCCCGGCGTTCGCAGCGGACAAGATCGCCCTCGTGGTGAAGAGTTTGGGCAACGGCTTCTTTGACGCGGCCAACCAAGGTGCTCAGGAAGCCGCCAAGGAGCTCAAGAATGTCGAAATCATCTACACCGGTCCTGCCAAAGCGACTGCCGAAGGCCAGATCGAAATCGTGAATTCGCTGATCGCTCAGAAGGTGTCTGCCATCGTGATCTCTGCGAACGACCCAGATGCTTTGGCCCCCGTGCTCAAGCGCGCCATGGACCGTGGCATCAAGGTCATCTCGTTTGACTCTGGCGTGCGCAAAGACGGACGTCTGATGCACTTGAACCCCTCCAGCAACCCATTGATCGGCGAGAAGCTGGTGAAGATGACGGCCGACGCCATTGGTGCCACCGGTGAGGTGGCCGTGTTGTCTGCCACCGCCCAAGCCACCAATCAAAACATCTGGATCGAAGAAGCTAAGAAAGTGTTGGCTCAGCCCGCCTACAAGGGCTTGAAGCTGGTGAGTGTGGTCTACGGTGACGACCAGACCGACAAGAGCTACCGCGAAGCCCAAGGCCTGTTCAAGAGCTACCCTAATCTGAAGGCCATCATTGCTCCTACCACCGTGGGTGTGGCGGCCGCTGCCAAGGCGGTGCAGGACGAAAAGAAGGTCGGCAAGATCTTCGTGACTGGCTTGGGTTTGCCCTCGGAAATGGCCGGCCACGTGAAGAGTGGTGCCGTGAAGTCCTTCGCGATCTGGAACCCTATCGATCTGGGCTACTCCTCCATCTACGCAGCCAGCCAGTTCATCTCTGGCAAAGTGACCGGCAAGGCGGGTGACAAGGTGTCTCTGGGCCGTGTTGGTACCGTGACGTTGGATGCCAATGGAGACGCTGCCATGGCGGAACCCTTCACGTACGATGCCTCCAACGTCGAGAAGTTCGCGAAGTTTTTCTAACACCCCCGTAGCTTCAGTGCTGCGCACTTTCGCCTCCCCCCTTGCAGGGGGCAACACCAGCAGCCCGGCGGAGCCGGTTCTGCGGTGTTTTTGGTGAGGGAACGCGCCGCCTGACAGGCTCGTTCAGCGGAGCAGTTCGTGGGGCATCGCTCTAGGGTAGATGCCCCTTTTTCATGAAAAGTTGGATTTCGCACAATGTCTGATGTATTGCTGAGCCTGCGAGGCATCCACAAGCGCTACGGGGCGACCCATGCGCTGCGCGGGGTGGACCTGGATTTGCGGGCCGGAGAAGTGCTGGCCCTGGTGGGCGAAAACGGCGCGGGCAAGTCCACGCTGGTCAAGATGCTCACCGGCGTGGTGCCGGTGGACGAGGGCGTCATTACGCTCCATGGCACGGCACAGCGCTTTGACAACGCCCAAGCCTCCCAGGCTGCAGGCATCTTGGCGGTGCACCAGGAAACGGTGATGTTCGAAGAACTCAGCGTGGCCGAAAACATTTACGTGGGGCGCCACCTGATGCGCGGTCCCTTCATCGACTGGTCTGCGATAAACACGCAGGCTCAAGCGGTGCTGGACCAGATCGGTGCACGCTTTAAGGCGGTGACGCTTGTGAAAGACCTTAGCCTGGCCGAGAGGCACTTGGTAGAAATTGCGCGGGCCTTGTCGCAGAAGGCCTCAGTGGTCATATTGGATGAACCGACTGCTGCGTTGTCGCAGGCCGAGATCCGTGACTTCTATGGCATCGTGCGCCAGCTGCGCGACCAAGGCGTGGGGGTGATCTTCATTACCCATAAGTTCGATGAAATTTTTGCCGTGGCCGACCGCTACGTGGTGCTGCGCGATGGCGCTGCAGTCGGCAATGGCGCCATTGCTGATGTGAGCGAGCAAGAGCTGGTCAAGCTGATGGCGGGCCGATCCATTGACCAGATTTATCCCCCCATCGCCTCCACACCGAGCGAGGTGGTGATGACGGTGAAAAACCTCTCCCACCCCACTGAGTTTCACAACATCCATTTTGAGCTGCGGCGCGGCGAAATTTTGGGCTTTTACGGACTGGTGGGCTCGGGCCGCAGCGAGGCCATGCTGGCCATCATGGGCCTGAACCCGGAGGCGCGCGGTGAATTTGTCGTGGCTGGTCAGACATTGAATGCCCGCCGTCCCGGTGATGCGATCGCCGCCGGGATTGCCTATGTGCCGGAGGAGCGCCAGCGCCAGGGCGGCATTCTGGGCTTTTCGGTGGAGCACAACATCAGCTTGGCGGGTCTCTCCCGTTTCGCGCGTGGCCTATGGCTGTCCAAGGTCCTCGAGTCCGAGTTGTGCCAACGCATGATTGCACGCCTGCGCATCAAGACCCATTCCCCAGATACCTTGCTCTCTGGCCTGTCCGGTGGTAACCAGCAGAAGGTAGTGATTGCCAAATGGCTCGGGCTGGATCCGCGCATCGTGATTTTGGATGAGCCTACCAAAGGCATTGACGTAGGCGCCAAGCAGGCGGTCTACCACCTCATTGCGGAAATGGTGGAGCAGGGCCTCGCAGTGATTTTGGTATCCAGCGAGTTGCCCGAGGTGATGAACTTGGCCCACCGCACCATCGTCATGCGGCGTGGGGAGCAGGTGGCGGAGTTTGATAAAGCGCAGGCCCATGCGGAAGACATCGTGGCTGCGGCATCGGGATTGAACCAGCACGAAGCGCCCCCGGCGGCAGCGCGTGCGAGCGAGGAGTTGGTGGCATGAATGCTTTGAGATCGATTCGGCGCGAGTGGCTGTTGCTGGCCATCATCGTGGCAATTGCACTAGCCGTAGGCGTGCGTGCACCGGTGTTTTTAACCTGGCGCAACGGCTTGGATATTGCCAACGACTCGGCCATTCTGGCCATTCTGGTGATGGGCCAGATGCTTGTTTTGCTGACCCGTGGCATTGACCTGTCGGTCGCCTCCAACCTGGCCCTGACGGGCATGGTGTGCGCCTTGATTGGCAAGGCGTGGCCTGGTGCTTCAGTGCCGGTGCTGATTGCAGTGGCACTTGCATTGGGTGCCTTTTTGGGGGCGGTGAATGGCTGGCTCATCACCCGCTTCGGATTGCCGCCTATTGTGGTGACGCTCGGTACCCTGTCGGCCTACCGGGGTGCTATTTTCGTGGCGAGCAAAGGCGCCTGGGTGTCCGACCAAGACATTCACGAAGCCATTAAAGGCTTGCCGCGCGAAGTGTGGTTGGGCTTGCCTGCGCTGGTGTGGTTTGCTATTGCGGTATTGGCTCTGACTGCCGTCTTCTTAAAGCTGCGCCGTGAAGGACGGGAGATTTATGCCCTGGGCGGCAATCCGTTGGCGGCGGCCTATGTGGGCATCTCGCCCCGCCAATGCCTGATGCGTGTCTACACGCTCTCCGGCATGCTGGCCGGTTTGGCCGGACTGTTATGGGTGGGGCGCTATTCCATCGCGTACACCGAGTTGGCGGCAGGTTATGAGTTGACGGTGGTGGCTGCCTGCGTGATCGGTGGGGTGAGTATTGGCGGCGGTGTGGGCACGGTGTTGGGCGCGGCGCTGGGGGTATTGTTTATCGGCGTGGTCAACGGTGCGCTGCCGGTGATTCAGGTATCGCCTTTCTGGCAGCAGGCGATTGCCGGTGCCGTCATCTTGATTTCGGTGACCGTAAATGCACGCGGCGAGCGACGCGGGGGGCGTCAAATTCTGGAGCGTAAAACGACAACAACCGACAACCCGCAAGGAGCACTGGCATGAGAGCCTGGAATACATGGGAGCGCGTCTTGCTGGCTTTGCTGGCACTGTTGCTGCTCGTTTTCGGATTTGCGCAGCCCGGCTTCATGACGCCGGATGCCCTGGCCGACAGCACCTTCAACTTCAGCGAGAAGGGTATTTTGGCGCTGGCGTTGGCCTTATTGATCATTGCAGGGGAGATCGATTTATCGATCGCCGCCATCCTTGCTTTGTGTTCGCTGGCCATGGGGTACGCCATGAAAGCCGGTGCTGGCCCTTTGGGCATGACGCTGGCAGCCTTTGTGACCGGCGGCGTGGCCGGTGCCGTGAACGGTGTGCTGGTCACGCGCTACAAGCTGCCCTCCATCGTCGTGACTATCGGCACTTTGTCGCTGTATCGCGGCTTGGCCATGGTAGCGCTGGGGGACCAGGCCATCTCAGGCTACCCCGAGGTGTTTTCCATGCTGGGTAACAGCTATGTGGGCGATGTGGTGGGCGTGCCCTGGCTCATCATCCCGATTGAGTTTGCCATTCTCTTGACAAGCGCGGTGGTGGTCGGTGTGGTTCTGCATTGCACGGTTCCCGGGCGTCGTCTATATGCCATTGGGGCCAACCCCATTGCGGCACGGTTCTCGGGTATCGAGGTGGATCGCTACCGCATGGCCTTGTTTATATTTGCTGGACTTATGGCGGCTTTGGCGGCCGTTATGTTGACCGGCCGTATTGGCAGCACCCGGCCCAACATCGCCATGGGCTGGGAGCTGGATGCCATCACCATGGTGATTTTGGGCGGGGTGGCTATTGAGGGCGGCCGTGGCAGTATCGTGGGCACCATGCTGGCAGTGCTGTTGCTGGGCCTCTTCACCTTCGCCATGGGCATGGCCAACGTGACCGGCATTGTGATGAGCATGGTGATCGGTGCATTGCTGATTGTTTCCATGGTCCTGCCGCGTCTGCTGCAGCGCAAGGGAGTCGCGGCATGAGCACGCCCTCAACGACCGAGAAATTCGCCTTCCGCATGTTCCTGAACCCGGGCTGCGTGGCTGAATACAAAAAGCGCCACGACGAAATCTGGCCCGAACTCAGCGCCTTGCTCACACAAGCCGGCGTGCGTGACTACAGCATCTACCTTGACGAAGAGCACCACGTCCTGTTTGCTGTGCTGCGCCGCCTGCCCGGGCACACCATGGATGCACTACCGTCGCACCCGGTGATGCAACGCTGGTGGGCCCACATGGCTGACATCATGCGTGCCAACCACGATGGCTCGCCGGTGGCCGAGCCACTGCCTTGCCTGTTCTATATGGATTGAGGGCAGCGGCTGTGAACGAAGAACTGACGCTGGTGATCGACATCGGCAAAAGCCACGCCAAGCTGCTGATTTTCAATGATGCCGGTGAGGTGGTGGAACGCCACGGGCGCCACAACCGCAGCATCCCCTCGGCTCTGGGCTATCCGGCTCTGGATGTGCAGGGGCTGGAAGAGTGGATGTCGCGCACCCTGAGCGCTTCGGCAAACACCGTGCGTTGTAGCCGTGTGGTGACGTCGACCCATGGCGCCGCGCTGGTGGGGTTGGATGAGGCCGGCTTGGCATGGGCGCCGCTGGATTACGAGTTTGATGCGCTGGCGCAGCATCCAGAATGGGCACGCGAATTCGATGAGGCTGCAGATGCCTTTGCGCAGACGCTGTCGCCCGACCTGCCCGCAGGCTTGAACGCGGCCAGACAGCTGTTCTATGTGCAGCGCGCGCACCCGCAAGCCTGGCAGCGCACCCGCCATCTCCTGCCTTACCCGCAGTACTGGGCGTGGCGCTTGTGTGGTGAGCGGGCGAGCGAAGTGTCTTCGCTGGGTTGCCATACACATCTGTGGCTGCCGCAGGCGGGTGAATTTTCTCAACTGGCAAGTCACCACGGGTGGGCCGCATTGTTTGCGCCGGTGCGCTCGGCTTGGGACGCATTAGGCACTGTGACGCCACAGGTCTCCCGCATATGGGGCTTGCCGCCGCACTGTGTGGTGCATGCAGGAGTGCACGACAGCAATGCCTGTCTGGCCCGTTACCTAGAGTCGTTGAACAGTGATGCTGCAACCAGTACAGCGTTGACCGTGATCTCCTCCGGAACCTGGACGGTGCTGATGGCACCCGGTGCATCCCCCCAAGGCTTGCAAGCCGAGCGCGACATGCTGGCTAATGTGGACGTCCTGGGCCGCGCCATGCCGACCGCCCGCTTCATGGGCGGGCGGGAGTTTGAATGTTTACTGGCGGGAGCTGACCCGGGTGCGGGCAGCCACGAGGACCTGCAATCCCTCATCACGGGGGCGATCATGGCCTTGCCCTCATTCGCGGCACATGGTGGCCCTTTCCGCGGGCGGGAAGGCAGCATACGGCGTGGCTCGGAAGTCTTTGTGGATGTAGGCATTGCCGGACTCACTGCGGGTCAGCGCGCTGCCCTGGCGGCCTTGTACTGTGCGCAGACCACCGCTTGGCTGGTGGAGCGTCTGTGGAGCGGGAGCGCACTGCCACGCACCGTGTTGGTGGAAGGGCCGCTGGCCAGAAATGCTTTGTACCTCAGTGTGTTGCAGGGGCTCATGCCCGCAGCCCGATGCCTGGTCAGCCACGACCCTGTGGAGGGAACGGCGCGGGGTGCGTGGATGCTCTCCCGGTGGGGGCAGTCGACGGCGGCCGATGTGCTACCCGTTGAAGCGCTGTCTGTCGCAGGCTTGGGCGAGTACCACGCAGCGTGGCAGCGCGCGTTGGACTGAGGTGGCTGGTTCGGCTTGTCAGCGCACGCTCACCTTGAGCTGAACCTCTGTCCGGGCCACGCTACTCTGCAACTGCGCGCCACGCAGGCTCTGCTGGTTGTTCTGCAGGTTTTGCTCCGACTCTGCCACTGTCATCCACTCACCCACGGGGAGCAGCATGCTGCTGCCAGTGCTGGACTGTGCCGGTGGTGCGTTCATTGCCCCGGCTTGGGGAAATAGGGGGCGCAGAGCTTGTTGGGTGTTGAGTTCCACCTCGACCATATCGCCTCCCTCCCACCGCGGCAGCGCGCTAAAGCCCGTGCCAGCTTCGATCAGCACGGTCCCTTGCGTAGTCACGACTTGTCCGTTGCGCACCAAGCTTTGTAGCAGGCGCAATGGCGTTTGGGTCTGTACCGCGATGCGGGCGGGCCGGCCATTCAGGATCAGGATTTGTTGCACCGCCGTGCCGCTGCTACGGCCTTGCGCCAGGCCGCCTGTGACCCTGCCGCCTTGTACGTCTACGCCCGCCTGCTGGCCATCTTCGGATTGCACCTGCCGCACTTCGATGAGCAGATTGCGCAGGGGCAAGGGAGTGGTATTTGCTCCTGAATTGATAGCTGCTTGCGCATGCACAGCGGGCGCCAGATGCCAAAACAGTGCCAAAGCCAACCAATGTCTGCGGTTCATGTACGTCCTTTCATGGTGGCGCCTGTGGGCGGCGGTTGTAACTGGCTCAAGGGCAGCGCACTGCTGGCCTTGACCTCGCCCAGGGAGAAGCTGGTGTGCAGGTCTTTGACGTTGGGCAGGTTGATCAGCACCTCGCGCGCGAACTGGCTGAAGCTGTTCAGGTCGCGGCTGACCACTTGCAGCTCAAAAGTACCGGTGCCGCTGATGTAATGGCAGCTGATGACTTCTGGAATCCGCCGTATTGCCTCTTCAAGCTCTTGCAGCACATCACCGCTGTTGCGGTTGGCGTCCAGGCGCACAAAGGCCAGCACCCCCAGCCCGATTTTTTGGCGGTTGATCTCTGCCCGGTAGCCGGTGATGAAGCCGCTGTCCTCCAGCGCCTTCACCCGCCGCCAGCACGGCGCCGCACTCAGGCCCACGCGGGTGGCGAGTTCGGCGTTGCTGAGGCGCCCATCGTTTTGCAGCTCGCTCAGGATGGCGAGGTCATAACGGTCAAGTGTTTCCATAAAGCGCATTATGGAGAAAGAATCGTTCTTTGAGAGGTGGTTTTCAGGCAAAGAACGCAAACACCTATCTGAGTTGCGGGCATACACTTTGCCGAACAAAAACACGGAGACAAGCACCATGAATGCACCCCTCAACCGGGACCTGCCCGCGCACATCCGCACGGCGCTGGATTCGGTCACCCTCGACGACAAATACGCCCTCGACCACGGCCGCGCTTTCATGAGCGGCGTGCAGGCGCTGGTCAAGCTGCCCATGCTGCAGCGCGTGCGCGACCAGCGCGCCGGCAAGAACACGGCCGGCTTTATCAGTGGCTACCGCGGCTCGCCCTTGGGCACTTACGATCAGTCGCTGGTCAAGGCAGAAAAGTACTTGGAGGCCCACCACATCAAGTTCCAGCCGGGGGTGAATGAGGAGCTGGCCGCCACCGCCCTGTGGGGCACCCAGCAACTGGGCTTTGCACCACCCGGCACTAACAAATACGACGGCGTATTCGGTATCTGGTACGGCAAGGGTCCCGGCGTAGACCGCTGCTCCGACGTGTTCAAGCACGCCAACATGGCCGGCACTACGCCTTGGGGCGGTGTGATCGCCGTGGCGGGGGATGACCACATCTCCAAAAGCTCCACCGCCGCCCACCAGAGCGACCACATCTTCAAGGCCTGCGGGTTCCCGGTGTTCTTCCCGGCCAATGTGCAGGAGATTCTGGACCTCGGTCTCCACGCCTTTGCCATGAGCCGTTTTTCCGGCGTGTGGGCCGGCATGAAGACGATCCAAGAAATTGTGGAGTCCAGCGCCACTGTCACCATCGACCCTGAGCGCGTCATCACCCGCATGCCGGCCGACTTTGAGCTGCCGCCCGGTGGCCTGCACATCCGCTGGCCCGACCATGCGCTGGACCAGGAAGCCCGCCTGTTTGACTACAAGTGGTATGCCGCGCTGGCCTACATCCGCGCCAACCGACTGAATCACAACGTGATTGAGGGCCACAACGGGGGCAAGGGGGACCGCTTCGGCATCATTTCCAGCGGCAAAGCCTACAACGACACCCGCCAGGCGCTGCTCGACCTGGGGCTGGACGATGACACCTGCCGCCGCATCGGCATCCGCCTGCACAAAGTGGGTGTGGTGTGGCCGCTGGAGGCGCAGCTGACCCGCGAATTCGCCACCGGCTTGCAGGAGATTCTGGTGGTGGAGGAAAAACGCCAGGTCATCGAATACCAGCTCAAGGAAGAGCTGTACAACTGGCGCGCGGACGTGCGCCCCACGGTGCTGGGCAAGTTCAACGAGGTGGAAACGCCCGACCACTACGGCGCCGGTGGCGAGTGGTCCATGCCCAACCCGAGTGCCAACACCTTGTTGCGCGCGAACGCGGATCTGTCGCCAGCCATCATCGCCCGTGCGATTGCCCAGCGCATCAAAAAGCTGGGGCTGGATGCCGACACCAGCGCCCGCATCGATGCCCAGATGGCGATTCTGGAAGCCAAAGAGCGGGCCATGCACGTCATTGACTTGGGTAACTCCGGTGCAGCGGCTGCGGTTCGCCAGCCCTGGTTCTGCTCAGGCTGCCCGCACAACACCAGCACACGGGTGCCGGAAGGCTCGCGTGCGATGGCCGGCATCGGCTGCCATTTCATGACCATCTGGATGGACCGCAGCACCGATGGCTTTACCCAAATGGGCGGCGAGGGCGTGCCATGGGTCGGGCAGCAGCCGTTCACCAACGACAAACACATCTTCGCCAACCTGGGCGATGGCACCTACTTCCACAGCGGCTTGCTGGCGATTCGCCAGAGCATTGCGGCCGGCGTCAACATCACCTACAAAATCCTCTACAACGATGCGGTGGCCATGACCGGCGGCCAGCAGGTGGGTGAGCGGCCGGAAGGGCACTCGGTGGTGCAGATAGCCCAGAGCATGCGTGCGGAAGGTGCTATCAAAATCATAGTGGTGACAGACGAGCCTGAAAAATACGATGCAGTCGAGGGGCTGCCCGAGGGTATTGCCATCGAACACCGCGATGAGCTGGATCGCATCCAGCGCGAGTTCCGCGAAATCAAAGGTACCACCGTCATTATTTACGACCAGACTTGCGCCACCGAAAAGCGCCGCCGCCGCAAGCGCGGCACCATGGTGGACCCCGCCA
>DAINNP010000042.1:0-9658 GCA_036735785.1 Rhodoferax sp.
CGGCCGGTTTGGGTTAGATTCAAAATGAGTTGTAACTAGTTGAATCCAAGACGTAGTTGGCTGCGTACTGGACTCAAGAATTAATTTTTTTGTCTGAACCTTCAAACTGGACGCGCCCATGAAACATCTACCCACTGCCATCGCCCTCAGCGCTGCCGCCTTGTGCGGCAGCGCCTTTGCCGACACCGGCAAGCTCTTGCTGACCGGGGGCGTGAGCTCTATTGACGGCGCAGCCGGCGGCGGCTTGACCCCTTGGGCCACCATCGGCACCAACGCCACTGAAGGCGAGATGGGCATCTCTGCCCACGTCAGCCGGGCGGCTGTGACCGACTACCAGCTCACCACCATGGGGGTGACGGTTGCTTTTGACGACCGGGTGGAGTTGTCGTTCGCGCAGCAGGATTTCAATGCCTCGCCCGTCACGGCGCTGAATGGCTTGGGCTTTTCGGTGCAAAACGGCCAGCGCATCAAGATGGATGTGCTCGGTGTAAAGGTCAAGGTCGCGGGCGATGCGGTGCTCAACAGCGACACCTGGATGCCACAAATCGCGGTGGGGGTGGAGCAAAAGTCGGTGGATGCCGGCTCCATCAAGCCCGTGCTCGACTTTTTGGGTGCCAAAACCAGCGGTACCGACTTTTATGTAAGCGCTACCAAGCTCTTTTTGGCCAACAGCCTGTTGGTGAACGGCACTCTGCGCTACACCAACGCCAACCAGAACGGTCTGGTGGGCTTTGGCTCCAAAGACCCCGGCACCAACAGCGCCAGCTGGGTGCCCGAAGTGTCGGTGGCGTATTTGCTGAGCAAAAACGTGGCCATCGGCGCCGAGTACCGCGCCAAACCCAACAACCTGCGTGCATTGGGCGCCTCCGCTGGTTTGGGTCAAGGCTTGCAGGAAGACGCATGGAAAGACTTGTTCATCGCTTGGGCGCCTAACAAGCACACCTCTGTCACCTTGGCCTACCTGGACCTCGGCCGCATCCTGCCGGGTGTGACCTCCAGCCGCAACCAAAGTGGTTACTACCTGTCTGCCCAGTTCGCGTTTTAAGCCGCACCGAAACACACGCAAGGAATCGTTATGAAAACACTCGCAATCGCCGCCCTGGTCGCTCTGAGCAGTTTGGCCACCTTCAACACCCATGCCCAAACTGCAGCCCCCGCGGCAGTGGCCAAAAATGACGCGCTGTACCAGGCATTGGGCGGTAAGCCCGGCTTGCAAGCCTTGATGGATGTGTTTGTGGCCGGTCTCAAAGCCGACAAGCGTATCGGCGAACAGTTCAAAGACACCAAGTCTTCATTCCTGGCCGCCCAACTGGTGGACCAGGTGTGCATGGCCACCGGCGGCCCCTGCAAATACGACGGTGCCGACATGAAGACCGCGCACGCGGACATGGGTATCACCCGTGCCAACTTCCATGCGCTGGTGGAGGTACTGCAAGTCTCTATGGATGCGCGCAACATACCGTTCAGCACCCAAAACCAGTTGCTCGCCTTGTTGGCGCCGATGCACCGCGACATCGTGACTGCCAAATAACATGCACATTTCCAATTTGAAGCCGTGCCTCCGGGCTGCCGCGGGTGCTTTTTCTTTGTTGTTTGTGGGTTTCGCAGGGGCTGGCACGCTAGAAGTGCTGGTGCTCGACCGTGATGGCAAGCCCACGCCAGACGCCGTAGTGATCGTGTTGCCTGCCGCCAAGGGGGCGCCCCGCAACCCTTTGTCCATGACCGCAGTGGTCAACCAGGAGAAGCAGCAGTTCACGCCCGCCGTCACGGTGGTGGGGGTGGGCGCGAAAGTGCGCTTTACCAATAGTGATCCGTGGAACCACCACGTCCGTTTGGGCACCCCGGGTGCCCCTTTGGGGGCGTCGGACGGGCAATCGGTCATGCTGGAAGGCAAGCAAGACGGCAAGCCGGCCAGTTCGGCGATTTTCACCATGGACAAGCCTGGCGCCTTGGGCGCTGCCCTCTTGGGCTGCTTCATTCACAGCCGGATGAGCGGTGCTGTTTATGTGGCGGAGTCGCCTTGGACGGTTAAAACCAACAGCCAAGGCATCGCGGTGTTGGAAGACGTGCCAGAGGGCGCTGCCAGCATCAAAGTGTGGCATCAAGCCCAATTGGTGGAAAAGGCAGCGCTGCAAATGAATGTGCAGTCGGCTCCGGCAAAGGTGAGCTTCCAGCTGGATGTGGCTCCGCGTCGGCGTAGCTAGAGAGACTCCTCCCGCAGCTGCGATTGCGGGGGGAGTTACCGCTCAGTCAGAGGCCGTAGCGTTGGTGTCAAGGTCGTTGCGCACGCAGTTGCGGCCCGAATGCTTGGCTAGGTAGACCGCGCGGTCAGCCTCCATGATGGACTCTGTCAATGGCCTGTGTGCCTTGACCTGTGCGACGCCCACAGAGATAGTCACCGGGAGTGGATCGGAGTTGGACTCCACCGCAACACGGAGTTTTTCGGCCACGATCATGGCCTTTTCGCGGCTGGTTTGCCCGAGGCACACCACAAACTCTTCCCCACCCCAGCGGATTAGATCGTCGTCTTTACGCAGTGTGGTCCGCATCAAATGGGCCGTCTTCTGGAGCACGATATCTCCCATGGCATGCCCGTAGGTGTCGTTGACGCTTTTAAAGTGGTCAATATCGATCAGCATGACAAAAGACGCAGGGTCGGAGGCAGACTGGCGTTCCATTCGCCGCTCGATCCCGGGCATGGCGTGCCGGTTCATCGCGCCAGTCAGGGAGTCAGTGAGTACCGTGGATTTGAGTGTCTTCACTTCGGCAGATGAGCTCAGCAGCGACGAAAACAGCTTGCCCAGCGCCTGAAACAGGCCCACGCCCATGTGGTCAAAATAGTCTGGCGTGCCGGTGTAAACCACAAAAATTCCGACTTCTTTGCCATCTACGGATGACAATGGAACTGCCAACGAGTTAGCAATGCCAAACACCGTTGCTGCCTCCCGCCAAGGGGGGAAAGGTGAGTCTGCGGTGATGTTGAATGACGTGATCTTCTGCCCCCTGAGCACGGAGAAGGCGGGGCCGTTTTCTGTCAATGGGTCACGCAGTACCTTGAGGTTCTTGGCGTATTCATGCGCTGCACCTGCATAGACCTGTGGAAATACGAGCAGTGAATCGGGGTGACCAAACCACGTCCACGCCAACAGTATGTGTTGGCTGGACTTGCAAAGGGTGTCACAAAAAGCGGCCACAACGGATAACTCACCGTCGAACTGAATCAGATCTGCTGCACTGGAAATGATGGCTTCCGCTATCGCGGAGCGTTCTGCCGATACATCTAAGGCCCGGTTCATAGAAAAAAACCCTGCTTGCAGTTGCTCTTGTTCAGCCCACCTTACAGCATTTTCTGAATCAATGCACCTTTAAAAAGCACGGGCCCGGTTGGCCCACCTTCACTCGGGACCCCGCCTTTAGGCTCCAGGCTGATTGCCAGGGTAGGAACGTTGCGCACATCGCTTTCACCCGCGGTCAAACGCAGCAACTTCTCTGCGCTCAGGACACCGAGAGACTTCGGGCTACTGCCGGGCGGCAAGGCCCAGAGTTGGAGAGATTTGTCACCCGCCTCCTGGAAACCGCCTACCCGTTGCAGCGTCAGTTTTTGACTTTTGGGGTCGAAGGTCACCAGCATCGACGCAGCAGCCTGGTTGTCCGCCAGGACCGCCACGTACTCGATCTGCGGAGTGGCTTGCAGCTGGGTTTGTAATTTGGCAATTTCGCCGCTCATGTCCTGGCGCAGATTAACGCCGATGGCAATGGCCGCCACTGTGGCAAAAGCACTGGCCGCGCTGATGCCACGCCAGACATTGAGGCTGCGCAGCCAACCTGTGAACAGCCCCGGCTTGTCGTTGGCTTCGGCAGTTGCCGCCGCGGTGCGACGGGCGTAGAGCTGGGCTTGCTCGCGGTCAGCCTTGACGAGGTTGTCAATGCGCGTCCAGACGGTGGCGTCGGGTTGCACGCTGGGTTGCAATTCGTTGATGCTGGCAAAGCGGCTTTGCCAAATCAGGGCAGCTGCGCGCACCGGCGCTTGTTCGCGGGCCATGGCCTCAAAGCGGCGGCGTGCACCGCCGCGCAGGGTGCCTAAGGCGTAGCTGGAGGCCAGTCGCTCCAGCAGTTCTGGGTGTTGATGAATTTTCATGGGATGCCTTCAGGCAAAACGGGCCATGCATGCGCGCAGCTGGTCGAGCCCGCGGCGTATCCATGTTTTAACGGTTCCCAGCGGCAACTGCAGCTGGGTAGCAAGTTCGGAGTGGCTCATGTCGCGGATATAGGCAAGGTTGACCACTTCGCGTTGCTTGTTATCCAGGCGACTCAGGCATTGGTTCAATGCCCACGCCTGCTCGCTGGCGAGTGCGGTGTCCATGGGGGTGGGGCCTTCACCGTCGAGGGTGTCGGCCAGCACATCGTCAATTTCCTGGGTGAGGTGAGCGCGCTCCGCAGCGCGCCGGCGCAGAAAATCCAGCGCTCTGCTGCGGACGATCAGCCCCATCCAGGCCATGGGCGGGCTCAGGGTGGCTGAATACCCGGGGGCAGATTTCCAGATATTCAAGAAAGCCTCCTGCAGCACGTCTTCGGCGAATTCGCGCTGGGTGACCACGCGCAGTGCCAAGCCGTAGAGCTTGCCGGCACATTCGTCGTACAGGGCCTTGAGTGCGCGTGGGTCCTGCTGGGCGATGCGTTCCAGTAGACCGATGAGCATGGTGTCGTGGTTGTCAGCATTCATTCCTCCATTGTCAACGAGAAGTCGCTGTGGTCTGTGGCGCCCATGCGGTTGGGCACTTGACATGAGTACGCATTAACCCTGATCTCGGATTCACGAAAGTTTTTTCAAAAAGTTGAATCCGATCGGTGTGGGTGGCGCGTATTCACACCGAGAGCCAGAAATTCTGGTCTCACTGGATTGCACAACCATCAACCGAAAGGAATCCGACATGACCTCGATTATTCAAACTGTGAACGCGACTTCTATTGCATCCCGCCGTGGTTTCCTGGGCCGCACCGGCACCCTGTCCGCAGTAGCGGTAGCTATGTTGGCTGGCAAAGAATCTATGGCTCAAGGTATGGGCGGCGACACCTCCAAGGACGTGAGCATCCTGAACGTGGCGCTGGGTCTGGAGCACGAAGCCATCAACGCCTACCAACTGGGCGCTGGCAGCGGCTTGCTGCAAAAGCCGGTGTTGGACGTGGCAGTGCGTTTCCAAGCGGACCACAAAGCCCACCGTGACGCACTGATTGCCACCATCCAAAAGCTGGGCGGCACACCGGTGATGGAAAAGAAGCTAGACGAATACGCCAAAGCCCTGAAGGCCGACACCCTGCGCAACCAAGGCGACGTGCTCGACCTGGCAGCCCGCTTGGAGCTGGGCGCGATCAACGCGTACCTGGGCGTGATCCCCGCGTTTGGCAACAAGGATCTGGCCAAAGTGGCAGGCCGTTTGGCTGCTGACGAGACCATGCACTACATCTTGCTGAACAACGCCATGGGCCGTCCACTGCCTGCCGGTGCACTGTCGTTTGGTGCCTGAATGAAAACGCGCACCTTTCCGATGTGGTGCGCGTTAGCGTGGGCCTTTGCAGGGCCTGCGCTGGCGCAGGCACAAGCCATGGTTCCGTCGGTCAACCGCGGGCAACAGCTGGTGGAAAGCCGTTGCTTCGGTTGCCACAGTGTGGATTCCAACCGCATCGGCCCCGCCCTCGGTGGTGTGCTCGGCCGCAAGGCCGGCAAAGCCAAAGGCCACGACTATTCGCCCGCCATGGCTGCCGCAACCCACACCTGGACGGTAGCGGGCCTGAAGGCGTGGTTGAAAGAACCTGAAAAGGTCGTTCCCGGTCAAGAGATGAACTATCGCTTAGACCTTGCGCAGGACAGGGAGGATGTGGTCGCCTACCTCGCCACATTGTCCAAACCCGCACGTCCCTGATTTCCGCTTACCTTTCTTCTGTCACAGGAACTTTTATGCAAACACGTACCGCTCTCTCCCTCCTGGCCCTGGCGGCTCTGACTGCCTGCGCCACCCAGTCTATGCGCCCACCCTTTAGCCAGGCGGACCTGCCCGCTGCGGTGCAAGTGCCTGCAGGCCACAAAGTGGCCCTGGAGCACGCAGCCGCTGGTGATGTGAACTACCAGTGCCGTGCCAAGAAAGACATGCCCGGCCAGTTCGAGTGGGTGTTTGCAGGCCCCGATGCCGGTCTCAAAGACCGCAGCGGCAAGATCGTCGGCAAATACTACGGCCCACCCGCCACCTGGGAAGCTAACGACGGCTCCAAAGTCACTGCCACTCAGGTCGCTGTTTCCACCAATGGCGCAGCCAACTTGCCACTGCAGCTCACCAAAGCGAACCCATCCACCGGTATGGGCATGATGCAAGGCGTGACCTTCATTCAGCGCGTGGCAACCGTGGGCGGCGTCGCCCCGAGCGCCACTTGCTCCAAGGCCAATGAAGGTGCCAATCAGTGGGTGCGCTACACGGCGGATTACATCTACTACAAGGCGATGTAAGTCAATTGCTATCAAAATAAGAGCTGCTGGCGCACATTCCTAGTGGGCTAGCGGCTTTTTTTGCCAAATAACAGGGGCTTGTGCAGGTGCTGCTGTCAGGATTAAGCTGAGGCATGGCGAACCCAGACATGCATACCATGCGCTTACCCACCTCAACCCCTCTACCGAATGTGACGCTGGCTGGCAATGAGCTCAGCATTTTGTTCACTCGGCCCTCTGCTCGCCAGCAACACCAACACATTGATTGCACCGGCGTTGATTTGCATGGCAGGCGTGGTTTGTATGGGCTTGCAGTCGCGCGGCCTGTTCAAGACCGCTATCGCGATGTATGTCTGGGTGCTGTGGTTTGTGTCGCTGCCTGTTCTGCAGCAAGCAGGTTGGATCCACCCGGAGCCTGTCACCAACCCGTGGAGCATTTTGTGGGCTCAGGTGGTGATCTTGATGGGTGGGTTTCTGGCGTTCAGGCTGGTTCTGGGGGCCTATCAACAGCATGTGCTGAATGTGCAACTGCTTAACGCCTCGCTGGGAGAAAAAATTGACGCTTTGTCGCGGCAGGAGACTGCACTGCGCGAAAGTGAGCAGCGGGTCAGCCAGATTTTGCAGGCCAGCCCGCTCCCGATGCTGGTCACTGAGTTTGAACGAGGCACCTGCCTCGAAATCAACCTCGCCTGGGAGCGCTCATTTGAACGGGCGCGCGCCGATGTGCTGGGCCGCACCGCCGTAGAGCTTGGCATGTGGCGTGACGAATCTTTGCGCCATGCATTCAAGCAGCAGTTTTCGGACCAAGGCCGGGTGGAGGGGTTTGAGGTTCGCCATGAATTGCCCGGCGGCGGCGTTCGGACCTTGCTGCTGTCGTCCGAGCGCTTTTCGTACGGTGGCCAAGCGTGTGTGCTCACCATTTCTATCGATGTGACCGAACGCAAACTGCTTGAGTAAGCGCTCATGGACTTGAATGCCAACCTCGAGCAGCGTGTATCGGAGCGCACCCGTGCTCTCGATGAGGCGAATCAGCACCTGACCCAGACCATGGCAAATTTGCAAGAAACAAGCGAACGCGCCAGCCGCGACGTCATGGCCGGGACCTTGAAAAAGTCCGCATTTCAGAACTTCATGCAAAGTCTGGTGGAAGGTACCACCCTGTCACGCCGCTCCTTGGAGCGTGCGGTCAGCCTGATCAGCAGCTTTAAACAAGTGGCGGTGGATCAAGAGTCTGAGCGCCGCCGTACTTTCGATGTTCGGGAAACAGTGCAAGAGGTGGTCGACATGCTCAGGCCCGGCATCAAGTTCCAGCAGCACCGACTGGAGGTAGAAATTCCGGAAGGATTACTGGCCGAGAGCTTCCCGGGGCCGCTGGGACAGGTCGTTATGAACTTGGTCAATAACGCCATGATCCACGGCTTGACTGACCAGACTGGCGGTGTAGTGCAGGTGCGAGCCGCCAGCGCGCCCGAAGACAAGTTTTTGGTGCTGACGGTAGAAGACAACGGTTGCGGCATACCGCCAGAGAATCTGGCCCGTGTGTTCGATCCGTTTTTTACAACACGCTTAGGGCAAGGTGGGTCGGGTCTGGGCTTGTCCGTCAGCCACCGGATCGTGACCCGTATTCTGGCCGGCCGCATCAAAGTGAGCTCTGTGCTGGGTGAGGGAACGGTATTTGAAATAACCCTGCCCAAGGTAGCGCCTCAAGTGGTGAATTAAGCCGGTATACTGGTCAAAAAAACAGTATTCCAGCGCACCTAGCGGAGGCCCCATGCATAACGACACTGCCGCGCCCAACGGGCTATTCACCGACGACGGCCACACTGCTCGTTGCGTCTGGTGCCGTAGCACGGCCGAATACCAGCGCTACCACGACCAGGAGTGGGGCTTTCCGGTGCACAGCGACACCCGCCTGTTCGAGAAAATTTGCCTGGAAGGCTTTCAGGCGGGCCTGAGCTGGCTCACCATCCTGAACAAGCGCGAGTCCTTCCGCACCGCCTTTGCAGGGTTTGACATGGACAAGGTCGCGCTGTTCGATGAGGCTGACGAAAAGCGCTTACTGCTGGACGCCGGCATCGTGCGCCACCGCGGCAAGATTGCTTCCACCATCAACAACGCCAGACGAGCCCAGGAGCTGCGAGCCGAGTTCGGCAGCCTGGCGGCCTACTTCTGGGGCTATGAGCCGGCCAGTGGCAGTCGCCCGGCCACTATCACCCACCAAACGCTCAGCGGCATGACGACCTCGCCGGAGTCGATTGCGCTGTCCAAAGACCTGCGCAAGCGCGGCTGGAGCTTCGTGGGCCCCACCACCATGTACGCCTTCATGCAGGCCATGGGCTTGGTGAACGACCACCTGGAAGGCTGCCACGCTCGCGAGCGGGCGCTGCAAGGGCGGGCGGCGTTCGTGCCGCCCCGCAAAGCTTAGGCCGCTGCGGCGGCAATCGCCGCCATTAAGGCGTCGTGCCCGTTGTACAGCGCATCGCCGCGCACCAAGCGGGCGCCACTGGCACCGTGGACCACCATGGCCGGCACGCCTTGTGCGCCATGGGCTTGCATCAGCTGGCGGGCTTTCTGGACGCGGGCATCATGCCGGAGTTGCAGGTTTGCGTCCTGGCGGGCCAGCAGGTCGGCCGCCGCCGTCAGGCCCTTGGCCCGCAAGATGGCCTCCACCCTTTGTGGCGTGCAGATATCCAGGCCATCCACGTAGCGCGCTTCTTGCAAGACCTTCAGGGTTTTCAGTTCCTCGGCCGGGGCCGTTTGTGCCACGGCAGTGAGGGCGAGAGAGGCTGCGGATGAGTCAAATCGGGTGCCGTGCTGGCCCAGCACCCGGCTGCGGTAGGCCTCGCTAAAGGTCTGGCCGGTGAGCTTTCCGATGCGTACATCGTTGGACCACGCAAAGTCGGCGAACTCTGAGCTCATCACGCGCCCGCCGCCGCTGAACAGGCCGGTGGTGGCCAGCTCCAGGGTGATGGAGGCTTCCTGCCCCAGGCGCTGGATGGCGGGGGAGGCGCCGTAGCACCAGCCACACAAGGGGTCGAACAAATAGCTTACGTTGGTGGTCATGGGGTGGTGTTCTTTCAATCGTTGGTCAGGGGAGCGGCTGCGAGCGCTTGCTCAAAAAGAGTAATCTCTTCTTGCAGGCTGCCGCGGCTACGGAAGTGCCGGGCGGCGCGGTTGTAC
>DAINNP010000042.1:9758-13077 GCA_036735785.1 Rhodoferax sp.
AATCTCTTCTTGCAGGCTGCCGCGGCTACGGAAGTGCCGGGCGGCGCGGTTGTACCAGTTCTCGGCGTCTTCCAGATCGCCTTCCTGCAAGTGCAAGATGCCATGCAACCAGGCGCCCAGCATGGAGTCGTGTTTCTGCACCAAGTCATGCGCTGCGTTCCAGCGACCGGCGTGCAGGTCTTGCAAAACGTGGTGAAGAGCGGTCATTGGGGACTTACCACTTCATTTCGCCGGTGTTGACCTTGGCGCCGATGTCCAGCGACAGGCCGCCGTCAGTCAGGGCAGGGTAGGCCTGCTTCATGGCGGGGATCAAGGTGGCGCTGGTTTTGTTGACAGCCAGGTTTTTCTCGAAAGTCAGCAGATAGTCCTTGGTGAAGGCGATGGTGCTTGCGTCTACCTTGGTACCTGCCTTCATGTGGCCGGGAATCACCAGCTCAGGCTTCAAAGCGGCCATTTCGTCCAGCTGGGCTACCCATGCGGCGCGCTCTGCAGCGGTTTGGGTGTCAGCGGTCCAGACATGTGTGTTGCCGAACACGCCGATGTTGCCCACCACCGCCTTGATAGACGGGATCCAGGCATAGGGGCGGTGTGCCAGCAGGCCTTGGGTGCCACGGATCTCGATGGTCTGGCCTTCCAGCGTCAAGGTGTTGCCTTCCAGGGCACGGGGCACCACGGGTTTGCGGGGCGCGTTGGCGCCCATTTTGGGGCCCCAGAACGCGACCTTGCCAGCCAGCTTGGGCGCGAGTTTGCCCAGCACGGCAGGTGTGGTCACCACGTCGGCTTGGGGGAACACTTCTTTCAGGGCTTCCACGCCGAAGTAGTAGTCAGGGTCAGCCTGGCTCACGTAGATGGTGGTGAGTTGCTTGCCACTGTCGAGCACGTTGGCAGCGATGCGCAAGGCGTCGGCACGGGTGAAACCGGCGTCAATGACGATGGCGTCTTTCTGGCCATAAACCAGCGTGGAATTGACGTTGAAGCTGTTGGCATCCGCGTTGTAGACCTTGACGGTGAGTGGCTGCTGAGCATTTGCTGCCCCAGACAGTGAGGTAAAGGCGATGGCCAGCGATGCGGCGATAACGGTAGTGCGGATCATGGTGAACTCCTGGTAGTGGTTAGACGCTAAGAGGACGTCTCATCAGCGTTGGGTTGAACTTTAATTTCAATATCCGCGCAGATAAACCCGATAATTCGGCCATTACTGTTTCATAAATTGAGCAAATCATGGACCGTTTAACCGCCATGCAGGTGTTTGTGGAGGTGGCGCAGAGTGGCAGCTTCAGCGCCACGGCCGACAAGCTGGACATGTCGCGCGCCATGGTGACGCGTTATGTGGGCGAGCTGGAGCAGTGGCTGGGCGCACGCCTGCTCCAGCGCACTACCCGCAGCGTCACGCTGACAGATGCCGGCGAAAGCTGCCTGCGCCGCAGCCAGCAGATGCTGGCGCTCATGGAAAACGTCGAAGAAGAAACCAGCCGCCACGACGGCGCACTGCGTGGGCAACTGCGGGTGACCTGCAGCATGTCGTTTGCTTATGCCGAACTGGCGGCGGCGATTGCCGACTTTCTGGCGCTCTACCCGCAGCTCAAGATCGACCTCAATGCCAGCGAAGGCGCACTCAACCTGGTGGAGGCGCGCATCGACTTGGCCATTCGCATCAGCGCCGAGCCGGACCCGGCGCTCATCGGTCGCGTGTTGGCGCCGTGTGCCTCGGTGCTGGTGGCTTCGCCTGACTATCTCGCGAAGCACGGCACGCCACAGCTACCCGCAGACCTGCAGGCCCATCGCTGCCTGAGCTACGCCAACTTCGGCAAAAGCATATGGAAGCTGCAGCGCGGCGAAGAACACGCCGAGGTGCATGTGGGCAGCCACTTCAGCGCCAACGAGGCCACCGCCTTGATGCGGGCTGCGCTCGCGGGTGGCGGTGTGGCCATGCAACCCACGTACCTGGCAAGCCCCCACCTCCACGATGGCAGCTTGCAACAGGTGCTGCCGCAGTGGCAGCTGCCCATGATGTCCATCTACGCGCTCTACCCCTCGCGCAAGCACCTCTCGCCGGCGGTGCGGGCTTTGCTGGACTTTCTGGCTGAGCGCTTTGCCAGCGAGCCCTGGAAAATGCAGCGCTGATTTGCTATGAATTCAATAGCTGCTTGCGCATATTCAACGGGCGCTAGAGCCCGTTTTTATATGGAATTCAGCCCAAGTGCTCCACCACCAGCACCGCCTTGGCCATGCCTTTGCTGGTGTTGCTGATGGCGTGCTGCACGTCCACCGCATAGCGCGCGCTGTCGCCCGCCTTGAGCACCTTGCTGCTGTCGGCGGCCTGCACCGTGAGGCTGCCGCTGAGCACCGAGAGGTGTTCTTTGGCCCCCGCCTCGTGCGGCTCGGAGGCCAGCACGCCGCCGGGCTCCACGGCCAGCTCGTACCACTCCACCCGGCCCGCCAAGGCAATGGGCCCCAGGATGCGCAGGGTGCACTTGCCGTCCGGGCTGGTGGTGACGGGAATGGTGTGGGCTGGCACCAGCTCCACCGTGGGCGTAGCCTTGTCGGCATTGGTGTTGCCCAGCAGGTCGGTGAGGCTGATGCCCAGCGCCGTGGCCAGGCGCCACAGCACACCCACAGTCGGGTTGGCCTGGTTGCGCTCTACCTCGGAGAGCATGGACTTGGAGACCCCCGCACGTTTGGAGAGCTCGTCCAGCGACAGCTGTTGCGCCTTGCGGGCGTCTTGCAGTTTGGAGCCTACAGCTGGAGGGCCGTCGACCAAGGGAGTAGGGTGGGGGACTTGCGCCATGGTGGTTTTGGTCGGTAAAATGGATTTTTGTTCGATATACCGGAAATATCCGCTAAAACGATATTACACCGCCATGACCACTTTGCCTACCTCTCTGTCTACCGTTGCCCCCGGCCACTATTTGCAGTTCGCCAGCGACAACACCTCCGGCATCTGCCCCGAGGCCATGCAGGCGTTCATGGCGGCCAACACCGGCTTTGCAGCGTCTTATGGCAATGACGACGCCACGCGCTTGGCCTGCGACCGCATCCGCGAAGTGTTTGAGGCGGACGCAGAAGTGTTTTTTGTGTTCAACGGCACGGCGGCCAACTCGATTGCGCTGGCGTCTTTGTGCCAGTCCTACCAGGCCGTCATTTGCAGCGACACCGCCCACGTGGAGACCGATGAGTGCGGCGCGCCCGAGTTTTTCTCCAATGGCTCCAAGCTTCTCTCTGCCCCGCACCGCCACGGCAAGCTCACTTCGGCCGGCGTGCTGGAAGTCATCACCCGCCGCACCGATGTGCACTACCCGCGGCCCAAGGTGGTCACGCT